>JACZXN010000171.1 GCA_022571575.1 Chloroflexota bacterium
GGACTGCACCGCCTTCAACCGGCCCGATGGGAGCGGCGGCGTCCGAGCGGAAAGCGGCCGCGATTCCTGGGAAAACGAGCATATAGCCGGCTCCGGGCACGCGGACTTGGTCAACGACCTCTCCGACAAAAATGCATCTTTCCGGTATATGCTGCCCCCGGTTGAGCAGTTCGCCAGGGCCATGTCGGGCTACGGGGTCGGCGCCGGCACACGAGTGGTTTTGTACGACTCGACCACCGGTTCCTGGGCCACCCGGATCTGGTGGATGCTCCGGACCTTCGGGTTCGACGACGCCTTTGTCCTCAACGGCGGGTTGCACAAATGGAAATTGGAAGGCCGGCCGGTAAGCACCGGCCCTTCTGCTTATCCTCCCGCCATATTCCATGCCAAAACCAGAGCCGGGCTGATGGCCGACAGAGTAGAAGTTTTGGCGGCGTTGGGACAGGAATCAACCTGCGTCTTAAACGCCCTCAGCGAAGAACAGCACCTCGGCGCCGGTGGGGCCGACTACGGGCGGGCCGGGCGCATCGCTGGCAGCGTCAATGTTCCCGCCGGAGACCTGATGGACCCCGTCACTCACGCCTATCTTCCGGCGGAAGAATTGGCCAAGCGCTTTGCCGGGGTAGGAGCGGACCCCGCGGGGCGGGTGATCACCTACTGCGGGGGCGGAATAGCCGCCAGCAACGATGCCTTTATCCTGACGTTGCTGGGATACGAGAACGTGGCGGTGTACGACGCATCGATGTCTGAGTGGGCGGCCGACAACTCGCTGCCGATGCAGACCGGATAACCGGGGAATCGCGGATAACCAGTCCGTTTGGGCGGAGACACATGACCACCAACCGATGGCGGCTTAAAGGCCAATACTTCGAGAGTTGAAACTGCGAAGTCCTTTGCCCCTGCATTGTGCAGGGTACGTCAGTTCAACCCACCGATGGGCACTGCGACGTTGGTCTGGCTTTTCACATCGAGGAAGGCGATTTCAACGGAGTCCAGTTGGGCGGGCTGAATTTCCTGGCGGCGAATCACACCCCCGGACCCATGGGCGACGGCAACTGGACCTCGGGATTCTATGTCGACGAACAAGCCACCCCCGAGCAACGGGAAGCCATGGAGCAGATCCTCTCCGGTCAGATGGGCGGCCCCGCCGAGCGATGGAGAGCCATGACCACCGATTTCAGAGGCATAAAATACGTGCCCATCGAGTTCAAGTCCGAGGGCCGGGTCAGGAGCATCAATATACCGGGCATCATCGACTTCAACGTCGAAGGGATAACCAAGCCGGGTCAGGACGACGCCATGCTGCTGGTCAACGCCGGACACCCGGTGAACCGCGACCTCTACATCGCCAAGGGCACCCGGGCGACCTACACCGACCATGGCATGAGTTGGGACAACTCCGGCAAGAATGGGCACTACGCTCCCTTTGACTGGAGTTGGCCCTAACCGGCAGTCCACTTTGATCACGAGGTGACCATGACCCAGGAAAACCCATCCCCGCGCTTTCCCTCCATCCCGGACATCGGCCAACGGGACGCCGTCGACCTGTTCCACAGGGAAGAACTGCAGCTTGCGCTGCGCAACCGGGGTATGCCGCTGGAGGCGATGCGCTATCCCATCACTCCATCCGGAATGCACTATCTCGTCATCCACTTCGATATCCCCGATGTGGACGTGGACCAATGGCGGCTCGATGTGGGGGGTCTGGTCTCCAATCCGCTAAGTTTAAGTCTCGATGACATCAAACAAAGGCCCGCCCGCACCATGGCCGTGACCATGGAATGCGCCGGGAATGGCAGGTCCCTGCTGAATCCCCGGGTCATCAGCCAGCCATGGTTCACCGAGGGCATCGGCACCGCCGAGTGGACGGGCACCCCGCTGAAGGGGATCTTGGATGAAGCCGGTCTGAAAGACGGGGCTGTGGACATCGTTTTCTCCGGCGCCGATCAGGGGGTCCAAGGCGACGAGGTCCAGGTCTACCAACGCAGCCTCACCCTGGACGAAGCCAACCGGGAAGAGATGTTGCTGGTCTATGAGATGAACGGGCAGGCTCTGCAGCCCCAACACGGCTACCCGTTACGGCTCCTGGTTCCGGGCTGGTACGGGATGGCCAGCGTAAAATGGATCGACACCATCGAGGCCGTCGGCCACCGGTTCCAGGGCTATCAGATGGCCACTTCCTACCGCTACACCCAGGTCAAAGGGGAATCAGGCGAGCCGGTGACATTGATACGGGTCCGGGCCTTGATGGCCCCTCCCGGCATCCCGGATACGGCGACGCGGGGACGTTTGGCCGCCGCCGGGCCGCACCTGCTGACCGGCAGAGCCTGGGCCGGCCGGCTGGGAATATCCCGGGTGGAGGTCAGCGTCGACGGCGGATCAGGTTGGTCCGAAGCTACGTTGGGCGAGCAGGTTTCAACCTTCGCCTGGAGGCCCTGGTCCTTCGAATGGAACGCGGTTCCCGGATGGCACACCCTCTCGGTGCGGGCCACCGACACCGAGGAAAACGTGCAGCCCATCGAGCAATTTTGGAACGCTCAAGGGATGGGAAACAACATGGCCCAGCGGGTGCGGGTATTGGTTCAGTAGGAGACCGGAATTCATCGCCGGGAAGTGAGCAGACGGGTTCCTAAGGGCAGGGGGCGCGGAACTGCTTGGATCCGAATCGCAGAGGTTCCAGCGATATCTGCGTGGATCGCCGGTTGAGGCGGTTTCGCCAGCGGAGCTTTGGAGCGGGAGCAGATATGTTTAGAGTCACGGACGGGATGGTCCTACCCACCACGATGACTGGATCATACCCGAAACCCAATTGGTACACCGAAGGGCTACGCGGACGGCCTTTCAAGACGGCGTTGGGAGACAACCTGTTTCGAGAGCAATACCTCGACGCCGTGGCAACCGTGATCAAAGACCAGGAGACGGCGGGGCTGGACATCTTGACCGACGGCGACTCCCGCTTCGACCTGGAGGTGGGTGGGAAGTCCTGGTTCTTTTACGTCCTGGAGCGATTGGGTGGCATGCGGGGCAGCAAGAGCCTCTCTCCAGGATGGTCCGGAGACTTCGGTATTCGGCCGGGGCATATCCTCTACGAGGTTCAGGAGGCATATCAACCGCCGATAGTTGTCGATAAGCTCAGCGCCGGCCCGTTGGACTACTCGGCGTTATGGAAAGTCGCCCAAAAAATGACCGCCAACCCCGTCAAGTTCGGGACCATCAGTTCCCAATCTTTGACTCGAATGATGTGGAATGAGTTCTACCCAACGGAAAAAGAACTGATCCTTGATCTTTGCGACATCATGAACCAAGAATTGCGGGAGTTGGCGGCATCGGGATGCGATCTGATCCAGATAGAGGAGCCCAGGCATCACTTCATGGCCCAGGACCCGGCCACGTCCGATGAGGACTACCGGTTTTTCACCGAGGCATTCAACCGGGAGGTGAAGGGCGTGGAAGCCGAGATATGGCTTCATACCTGCTGGGGAAACCCGGCCCAGCAGCGCCTGGTCTCAGATCCCTCCTACGAAAAGGCGATCCCGCATCTGTTGGAGGTGGATGCCGATGTCATCACCTTCGAGTGCGCCGGTTCTGAAGGCCTGGACTTCGCTCTCTTCGCCCGGTACGAGACCTCCAAAAAGATCGCCATCGGGGTCGTGGACCACACGAATACCGTGGTTGAGTCGCCGGAACAAGTGGCCGATCTGATCCGCCGCGCCCTGGAGTACGTGCCGGCGGAGCGGTTGATCATCTCGACCAACTGCGGTTTTGGAAGGGAGGGCATCTCCCGCAGGATCGCCTTCCATAAATGCGTGTCCTTGGTGCAGGGAACCAATATCGTCCGAAACGAATTGGGTTTGCCCGAAGCGACGGTGCGGGCCGCGGACCCTCGCTTCGCTTTCAGTCCGCCCATCGCCCGGTCGGAGTAACGGCCGCCCCCTTGGCACTCTAAACCGAACGTCTAGGGAGGCCATTGAAGAGTTCGTTCATTGGGAGCGCTTTGGAAAAACGGCGCAGCCCGGGTTGAGCCGGCGGTGCATCCGCTAGGCGCTGTTACTCGGGTTCTCCCACAATTCCTCCAATATGGCGCCCGGCGTCATGGGCAGCCGGTTGGTCCGAATCCCGACGGCATGGGAGATGGCGTTGGCCACCGCCGCCATGGGCGGGACCAATGGCACCTCGCCCACCCCCCGGACCCCGAAGGGATGGCCCTGGTTGGCCACTTCCACGATGACCGTGTCGATCATGGGCAGATCGAGGCTCGTGGGCATCCGGTAGTCCAGGAAACTGGAGTTCAGCATCAACCCATCGTCGTCCATGAAATACTCTTCGTTGAGGGCCCAGCCGATGCCCTGGACCGCGCCGCCCTGAATCTGGCCTTCGACGTAGCTGGGGTGGATGGCTTTGCCAGCATCCTGGACCGCGGTGTAGCGGAGGATATCCACCTTGCCGGTCTCCGGGTCAACCTCCACGTCGACGATGTGGAGGGCGAAGGCGTTGCCCACCCCGCTTGGGTTAGCGGTCCCCCGGCCCACTATTGGGCCGCCGGTGCCGTTGAGGCGGCGGGCGATCTGTTTCAGAGTCATCTTCAGCTCTGGGTCCTCCTTGTGGCGTAGCTCGCCGTCCGAGTACTCCACGTCCTCCTGGTTGACCTCCCAGATGCCTGCCGCCCGCTCGATCAACTGGCGGCGCACATCCTCCGCGGCCTGATAAACAGCGGTGCCCATCTTGAATGTAACGCCGCTGCCACCGGCGCCCGAACTGTAGCCGATGGAGTCGGTGTCGGCGATGGACGGCTTGACCTCGGTGGCGGGGATCCCAAGGACCTCCGCCACATGCATCGCCATGGCGACCCGGCTGCCGCCGATGTCAGGAGAGCCCTCCACCAGGCTGATGGTGCCGTCGGGATTGACGCTGGCGGTCGCGCTGGCCGGGCCGGTCCCATTGAACCAGGCTCCGGCCGCGATGCCCCGGCCACGGTTGGGGCCTTCCAGCGGCGTGGCCA
>JACZXN010000172.1 GCA_022571575.1 Chloroflexota bacterium
CGGCGATCATGCGCCGCACCGGGGTCAGCGGAACGTGGGTCTCCTGGCCGTCGGCCGATAGTTGACCTTCGACCTTGGGAGTTGGAGCCGCGGAGGGGGTTGAAGCCGGGACTGGGCCGCTTTCCATGAACTTCAGAACATCGTCACGGGTGATGCGGCCACCCTGGCCGGTGCCCTGTATCCGGGACAGGTCGATTGAGTGTTCCTCGGCCAAACGCCGCACCGCCGGGGACAGGCGGGCGCCGCCGGAAGGCGCTGCCGTGGGCGCAGCGGGCGCCGGGGTCGCCGGGGCGGGAGCCGCTACGGTGGGGGACGGGGCTGAAGTTCCGGCCGGTTCGGCGATCTCGATGGCCGCGCCGCCGGTTGGCCCCACCGGGGTTACGTCTTTCAGCAGATAGCCCGTGGTTCCGG
The DNA here is from genome assembly GCA_022571575.1 of Chloroflexota bacterium. The sequence goes on from JACZXN010000172.1 coordinate 412, forward strand.
GAGAGGTTGGTTGGGCTGATGCCGGCGGTCCCGTTTCAAGCTCGATGGCCGCCGTGGCCGGCTCGGCCCCCTCCGGGCTGTCGGCGGTGGCCACCAGGGCGATGGGCGCTCCCATGGGCAGGGTCTCGCCTTCCTGGGCCAGCAACTTGACTATGGAGCCATCGACCGGCGAGGGGACCTCCATGGTCACCTTGTCGGTGATGATCTCAACCAGTGGCTCGTAGCGCTTCACCGTGTCTCCCGGCTGTTTGAGCCACTTGCCGATGGTCCCTTCCACCACCGATTCGCCGACGTGGGGCAGTTCTATGGTTACTGACATAATCTAGTACCCGTTGTCTAGTACGCGGCCAGTTTTCGGAGGCCGTCCGCGATCTTGTCCGCGGTGGGCATGTACGCGTCTTCCAGGGTCTGGGCGAAGGGCATGGTGGGCACGTCGGGCCCGCAGATCCTGGCGATGGGCCCGTCCAGGAACTCAAATGCCTCACCGGCCACCAGGGCCGCGACCTCGGCGCCCACTCCGCCGGTGATGTTGTCCTCGTGCACGATGGCCAGCTTGCCCGTCTTCTTCACCGACTCGAGAATGGTCTCGGTGTCCAGAGGAGTCAAAGTTCTCAGGTCAACCACCTCCACGTCAACGCCCTCGGAGGCCAGTTCTTCGGCGGCTTCGAGGCAGTAATGGAGGGTCAGACCGTAGGAGACCACCGTGACGTTGCTGCCCGGCCGCTTGATGTCGGCCTTGCCGATGGGCAGGGTGTATTCCTCGTCGGGCACCTCGCCCCGCACCAACCGGTAGGTCTTCTTGTGTTCCAAGAACACCACCGGGTTGTTGTCGCGGATGGCCGATTTCAATAGCCCCTTGGCGTCGTAGGGCGTGCTGGGCGCCACCACTTTCAGTCCGGGAGTGTGGAAGAAATGGGTCTCCACGTTCTGGGAGTGGAAGAGGCCGCCCCGGATACCGCCGCCGTAGGGGATGCGGATGACCATGGGGACCTGCACCGCGCCGTTGGTGCCGTAGCAGGTCCGGGCCGCTTCTCCGATCAATTGGTTGATCGACGGCCAGACGAAATCGGAGAACTGGACCTCCGGGATGGGCCGCATGCCCCGGAATGCCGCGCCCAGGGCGATGCCCATGATGGAGGCTTCGGCCAGGGGCGTGTCGATGACCCGGTCCTCGCCGAACTCCTCGGACAACCCCTGGGTGGCCAGGAACACCCCGCCCCGGACGCCCACGTCTTCGCCCAAGACAAAGACCTTGGGGTCGCGCGCCATCTCTTCCCTGATGGCTTCCCGGACGGCTTCTATCACGCTTTTAACGGCCAAAATTACTCCTGAAAACCCCTACGGCGGGCCCCTACGGGCCGTAAACCAGGTCGTGGAGGTTGGACTTGTCCGGCGGGCTTGATGCGTCGGCGATATCGGTGGCCTCGTCCGTGGCCCTCAGGGCCTCGGCCGCTATCTTGTCCACCTGCTTCTGGGTGAGGATCCCTTCTTCGATCAGGGTCCGGGCCAGGGTGATCACCGGGTCTCGTTCCCGCGCCTTCTCCACCTCGCCCTCGGGCCGGTAGCGGCGGTCGTCGTCGTCGGTGGTGTGGGACATGAACCGCTCCACCATCATCTCCAGGAGCACCGGGCCCTGGGCGCGGGCGTGGGTGATGGCCTCCCTGGTGGCCTCGTAGCATTGGACCAGGTCCATGCCGTCCACGGTGAATCCGGGGAACCCGTAGCCCGCGGCCCTGCTGGCGATCTCTTCGATCACCATCTGAGTCCGCTGTGGCGTGGAGATGGCGTAGCGGTTGTTCTCACAGATGAAGATCACCGGCAGTTTGTGGACCGCCGCGAAATTCATGGCCTCGTGGGTCTCGCCCTGGCTGGTGGCCCCGTCGCCGAAGTAAACCAGGACCACGGTTTTTTCGCCCATCATGCGGCAGCCCAGGGCATAGCCCACCGACTGGGTCAGCCCGGCGGCGACCACGTTGGATATCTGGATGATCTTGTGGGGCAGGTCCGCGCCCTGGAGCGGGAACTGGCGTCCGTTGCTGTAGGGGTCTCCGGCCTTGCCCATGAAAGACATCATCACCTGCACCGGAGTCAGCCCGGCGGCGACCTTCAGGGCCAGGTCCCGGTAATAGGGAAACAGGAAACAGTCGCCATCTTTCTCGGCGGCAAGGAGGCTGCCCAGTTGGGCGGCTTCGTGTCCCTGGCTCGAGGCCGCGATGGGCACCTTGCCCTGGCGGTTCAGCGCCCAGATGCGTTCGTCCAGAGAGCGCGCCTGAATCATCCTGGTGTAATAATCCACCAGGTCGGCGGCCTTGAGTCCTTTGGGAAGTGTGAGTTTGGAACGCGCCGCGGTGGCGCTGGCGCCGTTGCCCTGGGTGCGGGTGGTCCGCTTCCTCGGCATTGCTGCTCCCCTATCCAAGACGGCCCAACCGCCTCAGAAAATAGAATGGGGGCTGGTGAAAAGCCCCCTGTAATGATGCTTGATCATCGGCGCGGCCGGCTGAATCCGCGCTTGTTCGCATGTCTGGCCGGCCCCATGATTATATATGGCGCAAAGGGGCACGGCAAATCTCAGTCGAAGCTGGATGCGCTTGCGCCGGCGGGGCCGCCGCCGGCGGTTCGAAGATGGGGCCGTTCCAAGGGCCAACGGGCCTAAAATGGGCCGTTTTGAGGCAAAAATCTTAAAAAAATAAAAATTCAAATTGGCCCATTTCACCATTGACATTGTCCCGCGGATGTTGCTAGTGTCCCAATGTCAGCCGTGACAGGCGGCACCTACCGGTCCATCCGGTCTAAAACAAAAGACGCCGGTGCTGGGATATCGATCCAACTCCCACCCGGCCAAGCCAGCGGCCACCGCAGCATGTGGCCAATAGATAAGCGGCAAGATCATCCACGGGACGGGCCTTATTAAGGTCTGACCGCGACTCCAAGTACCCTATCTGGTTCGGCGATTTTCAATTAGGGCGTTAAAGTCCCTGGGTTTTCTATCGCCTTTTTTAGGGGCTCATGGGCATAAAACCGGCTGAATCACCGGATTCTTGAACCGGATCGGTGGGCTGGATCAACGGATATTCAAGGGTGATGAGGGGAGAGAGTGTGGGAGCTGCAACTGGGGCGGGACCAGGCTCATGAGTGAGTCTGCGGCTCGAGAGGTTTGGCGGGCAGTGTTGGGGGATCTCCAGTTGCAGCTTCCACGCCCTACTTTCGAGACCTGGCTAAAGCCCACCGAAGGCGTGGCCTACGACGACCACACCTTCGTGGTCGAGGCGCCCAACCCCTTCGCCGTGGAGTGGTTGGAACGCCGGATGTATCACGCCCTCCAGAAGACCCTTCAAAAAGTGTCCGGCCGGGAATTTGAGCTGCAATTGAGGGTCAAGACCGAAGGCGATCACTATGCCGTGGAACCGTCGGTCCCCGGCCGGAACCAGGCAACCCCGGACCACCGCCGGGCCGTGAGCGCCGCACCCACCGCCCCGCCGCTTTTCGAGATGCGGTCCTTCAACCCCAAGTATTCCTTTGAGACCTTCGTGGCGGGACCGTCCAACCGGCTGGCCCTGAGTGCATCCCAGGCGGTGGCCGAGGCCCCCGGCCAGGCTTACAACCCATTGTTCCTATACTCGGGGCCCGGACTGGGCAAGACGCATCTGCTGCAGGCCATCGGCAAGACCTGCGCCAACCGGGGCATGTCGGTGCTCTACGTGACCACCGAGCAGTTCACCAACGAGTTCATCACCGCCATCCGCAACCGGACCACCGAGGACTTCCGGCGGCGGTACCGCTCGGTCCAGGTGCTGCTGATCGACGATGTCCAATTCCTGAGCGGCAAGGAACAGACCCATGAGGGTTTCTTCCATACCTTCAACGACCTGCACAACTCGGGGAACCAGGTGGTCATATCCTCTGACCGGCCGCCCCGGGAACTGACTTTGATGGAAGACCGGCTCCGCTCCCGTTTCGAGTGGGGCCTCATCGCCGACATCCAACCGCCGGACTTGGAGACGCGCATGGCCATCCTGGCCAACAAGGCGGACCGGATGCGGGTCCGGCTGGAAGACAACGTCATCGAGTTGATCGCCAAGCGCGTTCAGCGAAACGTGCGGGAGCTGGAGGGTAGCCTGAACCGCATGGCGGCCTACTCCCAGTTGATGAATGAGAACATCACCCTGGAGATGGCCCTGCAGATCCTGAATGACATGGCCCCCGATACGGCGGCCCGGTCCATCGACCCACAGCGGATCTTCGAGCAGGTGGCCCTTTTCTACGCCCTTTCGGTGCGGGACCTGATGGCCAAGAACCGCACCAAGAAGGTGGCCCTGGCCCGGCAGGTGGCCATGTATCTGCTGATCTACGAGTTGGAGCTTTCTCCCACCCAGGTGGGGCGGCTGTTGGGCGGGCGTGACCACTCGACGGTGATCCACGGCGCGGGCAAGATCAACGGAGAGGTCGCCGAGAACGGCCAGATACGCCATGACGTTCTGGCGATCAAGGAAGCGCTATTCGCTTAGCGGGTTTGCCGCTGTGTTACTGAGTTTCCTGCGGCAGAGCGG
>JACZXN010000173.1 GCA_022571575.1 Chloroflexota bacterium
GCCCTTCATCTGGTAGAGGCTTGCGGGCAGCTAGGCAGCCCGCAGCTGGGGCAGCACCTCTCTGCCGCAGAGTTCCAACTGGCCGGACTGGTCGGGGCCGCCGAAGCGGATGACGATGGTCTGGGCGCCGGCGGCGATGAAACCCTTCAGCCAGTCCCGGGCCTCCTGGACGTTGCCGGTGAATACGCTTTGCGAACGGGCCATGGTCTCGAATGGGGTGTTGTAGTAGCCCTCGATGAACTCCCGCATCTCCCGGTCGGCCTGCGCCTTGTCCTCGTTGATGTTCAAGGTGGTGTATAGGGCCCGGTGCAGGCGGCCGGCATCGGCGCCCGTCTCTTTGGCCAGTGCCTCGATCTGCTGCCAACCCTCGGTGAATGCCTCCGGCGAGGTGGAATTGGGGAACCAGCCGTCGCCGATCCGCAGCATCCTCCGCTGGGGCTTCTCGGCGCTGGCGGCCATCCAGATGGGAATGCCGCCCTTCTGCACCGGCCGCAGACCCAGGCTGACACCGTCCAACTGGAAATGGCGGCCATTGAAAGTGACCTCGGGCTCGGTCCAGAGCTTCCGCATGACGGTCACGCACTCCTCGAAGATGCTGACCCGGTGCCGGAACGACACGCCGCAGGCGTTGAATTCCTTTTCCACGGCCGGCGTCTTGCTGGCGATGCCCACGCCCAGGATGACCCGGCCCTGGGAAATGATGTCCAGGTTGGCGACCTCGTTGGCCAATATAACCGGGTTGCGCAGGGCGGGCAGGAACACCGCCGTGCCCAATTTAACCCGCTGGGTGCGCCCGGCGATGGCCGCAAGGGTGCTGAGAGCCTCCAAACGGGGACGGGCCAGCACACTGTCTCCGCACCAGACCGAGTCGAATCCGTGTCCTTCGGCCCGCTCCGCCAGGTCGATCATCGACGCAAAATCGGGGTCTCCGGGGGCCATGACCACCTCCCGGGTGGGGAGCAGGTATCCGAAAGAAGTCTCTCCATTCGCCATCGTTGGGCCTCGCGTTTCGATTTTTAGGGTGACGTGATTGGGGCGCCCTGCGGTCAATGAACACCGGCGGAACGCCCCCGTCAGGCCCTAGATTATAGCTTGCCGGGAAAGAGGCCCTCCGGGCTAGTCTTCGCGCCGCATCCCCATCCGGTACGCCCCATAGAGCATGACTCCCAACGCGGCCATCAGGCCGGCGCCGCCCAGGGGAACGAAGATGGCCAGATTGCGGCCCAGGGTCGAAGACTCAAGCTCCTGGAACGTTATGTCCAGTCGGGCGCCGGGTTCATCGGACCCCGCGTCCCTCGAGACGGTGTCGCCGGCCTTGCCTTCCTGGACCTCTTTGGAGACCAGACCGCCCTGGTCCTCCACGGCCGCGACCAGCAGGCTGAAGTCTTCGGCAAAGACCCGCACCGTCATCAGCGCCCGTTGGTGTCCATCCTGGACGGACGTGAACACCCGGTCTATTTCTCCGTCCACCTGGGCCACCAGGGCTTTGACCGCATCGACGCCGCGGTTCACCGATGATGTTTCGATGGTGAGCGAACCCGAAGGCGCTTGGCTGTTTACCCTCGGCGGCGGGGCCAGGAAAACGGTGATGGTGGCCAGGTCGACCCGCCGTTCCAGGAAATTCAATTGGCCCTGCACCCGCTCCAGTTCCGTGCGGACCCGGGTCAACTCCTGCTCGATGATCAGGATCTCGCTGATCCGTTCCGCCCGGTCCAGCAGGGAGAGCAGACTCAACTCCTCCCGTTGGGCGCTCCTGAGGCGGGCTTCCAGGTCGATGAACCGTTCGGTCACATCTTCGCTGCCGGCATTCTCGCTCTGCACCTTGCCCAGGGCCTTGATCTGCTCGAACACCGAGAAAAACTCGGCCTGGGGCACCCGGACCGTCAGGGTCGACTCTTGGGATTCGCCTACGCCGTGGCTGGAGAGTTGCTCGACGAACCCGCCGGCGCCCTCGGCGATGGCCCGGACCCGGGCGGCCGCATGGGCAACATCGGGCACCTCCACGGACATGGAACCCTGGGAGATGACCTGCCGCTGGCCCGATGCATTTATGACGCTGGGACCGGCCGCGCCGGAGGTTGGGAAGGCCCGCTCCTCAACGCCCGGCTTGGGAAGCCCAAAGGCCGGAGCGCCATTGTATGAGTCGTTGGTGACGGTCACCGACAGTGCGCTGTCGCCACGGAATCCGGCCGGAACTGGGGCCGCGGCCTGGATCGCTCCACCGTCGAACCCTTCCCCTGACCGCCCGGATTCGATCTTCGAGAACGAACCGTCTCCGCCGGACCACGGTCCTGCCGCGAACATCCAGGTGAGGAACACGGCGGCTGTCACGGCCAATACCGCCGCTATTCCCAGCGGAGAAATTTTGTTCAAGGGCAGTCTCGGTCCCAAGGCCGGCCAAAAACGGCCTCGCGAGATGGATGAAGTCGCTGAGTAGCTCATCAGGTCTCCTTTCCGTTGCGGCGCTCCCGGCCCTACGCGCCGATCACCTGTTATTGGGCTAGACGGAAAGAGGACGGGGAAAGTTCCCGGGAACCGGCGAGGCGATCGGCCGCTGGAATCGAATCCACGTTCTACGGCCGCGCCAAGCGGTCATTGACCGGGAATATCTTCGGTGGCTGCCTGAGAGGACCACAACAGCTCTTCTCATCGTATAAAGATTTGTGAGATGCCAAGCCGGCTGAACACCACCTGGGCGGAGGCTCTAAACCTTGAGATCGCCACGCATATCCAAATACGTCGCTTTTGTACTTGTGGTGACCGGGCTGGTTCTGCTCGTTGCCTGCGGTTCCCGGACCGCCGCTGAGTCCGGAGCGGAACAGATCGTCGCACCCTCGCCCAAACCGGCCGTCAGTGCGGCAACGGAGACGGCCGGACCGCCACCGGCCGGAGCCAATATCCTGGCGGAGGGCGAGTTTCGGTTGCCCGCGGCAAATTCCTTCGGAGAGCCCGGATTTCACGAGGTGCTTACGGCCACCCACGATCTGCCTTCGGACCTGGGCAGCATCAATGGCAGGAGGCTTGTGCTCAAGCTCTGGGACGCGGGACGCCCGGAACGTGACTGCGACAGTGAACACCCGTTGTCGGGCTGCGCGACCGTGGACTGGTCGGATGCGCCGGGCCGCCCCAACGTTCCGCCCGGTGGAGTGTTCGAAAAAAGCATCACACTCCAGTTTGCGGCCGGAGAGCGCAGCTTCTTTCTCAGCGAGCCGGGCGGTCTGAACGATCAGCCGGACGCCTTCGACCCAGGTTGACCCCACACGTCGGTGGGCGGTTCCGCCCGCAGGTGGAGCACGGCAGTTGGAACGGTGGTTGCCACGGAGTCAGGCCCCGGCGCAGCGGTCCATTTGCGGCTGGTGATGACAAAGTTCGGGTCACCCAGCGTCCGCGTCGGCTACCAGATAGCTCTGGAACCCGTTCCCCAGCTCTTGGGCGGCGGCCCGGCCCGGCGCTGCCAGTCACCTGGGAAGGGGACGTGGGAGAGTAGAATTCCCCTCTGAAACATGACGCCAGGACTCGCCCCGCCTTTAAGCTTCGCATTTACGTCGCGGATAAGCCCGGTGCGGGCAACCACGGCTCGGGCCCCCGTACCGGACACAGGACCAGGCCGGCCTTTGGAGTGACCTTTTAACTCCGCCCCTTTGATTTGCTCGCGGCGATGGCCGTTTGACCTCTGGCCAGTCGGTGGCGGCAAGCCCGGAATTTTCTCCCCAACTTCAGGGACAACTTCGGCGATGATCGCGGCGCCGGAGCCCATCTCAGCGCCGAGCCTCTCTGCGTCACAGTTGCGAACGTAGGAACGGATGAGTTGGACCCAGGGCCAATAGGGTGGTCTGCCCTGCCCTTCATGGCAGCGCCCCCATAACACTTGGCCACCAAATTCTTCGGCGTTGGCGGCGAGTTCTTGAGCCATACGGGTCTTGCCGATCCCGGGCTCACCGGCCAGCATCACCAACCGGCCGCTGCCCGACATAGCGCTGTCCAGAGCCGCCTTCAGATCGGCCATTTCCCGCTGTCGGCCGACGAATATGTTTGTTGTCTGTCCGTAACTGGTCACGGTCCGGCCATCCTCTCAATTTTGTGACATATTACACCGAAACCGGAACATACCGGGGCGTAAGTGGAAGTGGGTCCATTCCGGATACGTAAACCGGCCCGCGCAAAAGGCGGGTGAAACTCGAGCGAGTTCAATTCTTGCTATTCTGCCAGCAACCGATTCGATCTTTGGAGTGCCTGGTTGTGCTGGGGCGGCTGCCTAGGACCAGATTGAGGTGAACATCCGGCTTCGGCATCAAATGGCCGGTAATTTCGGTTGTGCCGTGGTGAGGGAATTACATTGCCAGATCCATATTTAACTGCTGCAATGGCAATGGAATCGGTTATTATTAGGCTGCTGGCTATTGGAATGCGCTCATCCATTCCGTGGGGGAGTAATGGAAAACAACAAATGGGAACGGCAATTGGATCGATATCAGGACTTCGTGAGCTCACCCCTCGAAATGATCGAGTCGATCAAAGACCGACGGGGTTCGTTACTGGCGATCGCAGTTACGCCCTTCGCGTCTCTGACGTTCATAGCCAAAATGATTCTGACCTCGCCCTGGGGCATATTCTTAGTGGTCGCCAGAATTTGGGAACGCCGGTGAATCTTACCCGCGGCATCGGTTCGGCAGCTTGTCTGGCGTTAATCGGGGAATTCCGTCTCCCAGCCCGTTGACGTTGACGAACGGCAAAAGCATATCAGAACTGATCGTGCATTCCTGCAAGTCGATGATTCGCTTCTTCGTCGCGTCATCCTCATCGGGTGCTTCAAGACGCACGTAGCGATTCGTCGCCGTCTGGCTTGTTCCTCCTGTCAGCACAAGTGAAGCCGCCGGCGTGTAGTCCGTGTTGATGGTCATGGTTTGTGCTTCCGTCGTGAC
>JACZXN010000174.1 GCA_022571575.1 Chloroflexota bacterium
CCGTGGAGGTCGCGTCATCGACCGCGCGCACGTTGGTTCGCAGCCATCCGCTCTGCACGTATCGCTCGTTGCCGTCGGCACGAACCTCGGTCAGGGTGACCTGGAGATCGGTGTCCGCAGCGGTCGATCGGAGCCACAGGTCGACGCTACCGGTCCCGACCATCGACACCGGCGCCTCGAACGGCGCCGAGAGGTAGGCCAGCGACGTTCCGTCTACCAGTGGAGTCCAGTTGTAGTTGGGCAGGGCTGCCCAGATGCCCGAACCACCGGAGAAGTTCTTGCGTGGCCGGGCGTCGGGTGTGGCGACGTAGGAGTCTTCGCCGCGGGCGGAGTCGTCGGGGAGGGTCGGGGCGAGAGGGTCGAGCACGCCGTCGGGCTGGAGGTAGAACGACGTCGGTGTCACCTCGGGGACGGGCCACGCGGAATACGACGACTCCGTCACCGGCACCGGTGTGCCCGGAGCCACGCCCGGAGCGGCCCCTGTCTCCCACAGGATCCGGATCGCCGGGTCGGCCTCGAAGGACGCCCGCGCCGTCGCGTAGTCGGTGACCCCGGAGAAGCGGTCGGGCGGGAGCTCGACGCCGCCAATGCCGGTGATCGTTTCCCAGATGATCGGCGCCACCGCGCGGGCGAACGCGTTCGTCTCCGGTACCCGTTCGGCCACGTAGATGTCCAGGAACTCGGTCAGGCGCAGATGTACCTCGGGGTCGAGTGACTCGACGTGGACGCCATTGGTCACCGTTGCCTTGAGTTGACCTGGCGGAACTGAGGTGAAGCGGTCGAGCATGTCGGGCCAGCGGCCGCCGGTCTGTTCGTCCTGCCAGGCGCCGGCGATGAAGACGGGCACGTTGATCTGGTCGACGAAGGTCCAGGGGGAAAGTTGGTCACCGCCCTCGGGGTAGGACTCGTCGCCCAGAAGCGGGTAGTGGCCCAGCTCGTTGATGGCGCCGATCGCGTCGCGGTTCTGCTGGCGGAGCTGCATGTTGTAGGAGCACTGGGTATCTCCATCGGTGATGCGACTCACCACCCAGTCGGCGCCGATCGGATCGGGCCAGCGGTTCTGGTCGACGCGTTGTTGCACCCAGCTCACTGCGAACCCGTCGTTCTTGATGCCTCCCGGCGCGAGCACCGACCGGAGGAGGTCATCGGTGGCCGAGAGCGGCGTGATGGCGGCGAGGTTCGGCGGCTGGGTCTGAGCGACGAAGAGCTGAGATATTCCGGGGTAGCTGATCCCGACCATCCCGATGTTTCCGGACCAGGGCTGGGCGGCGATCGTCTCGATGGCGTCGTAGCCGTCGGGCGACTGGAGGTACTCGAACGCGTCGAACGCGCCGCCGGAGCATCCGGTGCCGCGCATGTTGACCCCGACGTAGGCGTAGCCGTACAGCGGCGCGAGGAGCCGCCACACGCCCGTGCCGTTGCCGTCGGGGTTCGACGGGTCGTAGCCGGAGTATTCGACCAAGGTGGGGTAGGGGCCGGCGTCGGCGGGGCCGGGGAGTTGGACCACCTCTACCAGGCCCTGGACCAGGGGAAGGCCGACGCCGTTCTGGCGGCCAGCATCTTCCACTTCGGGACCTTCACCATTGACCAGGCCAAGCAATACCTCAGAGACAAGGGTATCCCGGTCAGGCCAAACTATGGCGGGCCGGCCCAGCCGTTCAGTGGTCCGGCGGGCCGGTGACCCAAACGATCAATCAACTGATAGGTAACTATAGATGCCGCGAATCACGACTGTAATCTTCGACATGTATGAAACCCTGGTCCAGAATCCCGTCGGTACCGGAAAGTCCAGTTTCGCCAAGACCATTGAGCAGCAGGGTCTGAACACCACCGTCGACGAGTTGTGGGAGAATTGGCTGCCCGCCGAAGAGGAGTTCAAGAATACCCGGGTGGACCCGGACCGGCCCTTTCAGAGTTACTTCAGCGCCTGGAAGGGCGGTTTTGAACGTTCCTTCTCAGTCCTGAATCTGGATGGCGACGCCCAAGCGGCAACCGAGCAGTTCTTTCGGGACGTGTCCCAGCGCGACCCGTATCCCGAGGCCGACGACGCAGTGGCAGAGGTCCAAAAGCGGTGGCGGACGGCCATATTGTCCAACGCCGATGACGGATTCTTGCTGCCCAACCTGGAGCTCTTGGAGGTCGATTTCGACACAGTCCTCACTTCGGAACAGGCCAGGATCTACAAACCCAGACCGGAGTTGTTCCAACTGATGCTGGAGCGGTTGGGAGTGCCGGCCGAAGAAACGGCCTACGTGGGAGACCGGCAGTTGGAGGATGTTCTGGGCCCGCTCCAGGCGGGGATGCACCCGGTGTGGATCAACCGGGACAACCGGCCCTTGGACCCCGACCTGCCGGTCCCGCCCCACCGGATCTCCAGCCTGTTGGAACTGCCCAAGCTCTTGGACAACGGACTGACAAGTTAGGAATAATCGGCGAACAAGGCGGCGAACCAGGCCGGAAACCCGGCGTCCGCAAATCACCGTCACACATAACTAAAAAGGCGAATCATGAAAGTTAAACTCAACGAGCAGGGCCTGCTGCCCGCCATCGCCCAGGACGCCAACACCGGCCAGGTGTTGATGCTGGGCTACATGAACCCCGGCTCATTGAAGCGCACCGTGGAGGGGGGCCAGGTCTGGTTCTACAGCCGCAGCCGGGAAGACCTCTGGCACAAGGGCGAGGTCTCGGGGAATTACCTGAATCTGAAAGAGGCCTGGCTGGACTGTGACGCCGACACCATTCTGCTGAAGGTTGAACCCGACGGGCCGGCCTGCCACACCGGCGAGGTCTCCTGCTTCTTCAACAAACTGGAGGACCTGCCCGACGAATACGAGAAGACCGAGGCGGGTCCCAGCGTCCTGGGTGAGTTGTTCGCCGTGATCAAGGACCGCCAGCAGGAGATGCCGGAGGGCAGCTACACCGCCAGCTTGTTCAAGGAGGGTGTGGCCCGCATCGCCCAGAAGGTGATCGAGGAAGCCGGCGAGACGGCCATCGCCGCCGCCATCGGCGATACCGAAAACCTGCCCGGAGAGGTGGCCGACCTGATCTACCACTCCCTGGTGCTGCTGGCCGCCACCGGCGTTCAACCCGAAGCCGTCTACGAGAAACTGCGGGAGCGGCGAAAGTAGGGGTCCCTTTGGGCCTGGCTTCTAGACCCCAGCGGTGGCGGTGTCCATCTCGCAGGCGTAACGGACAAATTCATGGGGCCGCGCAATCTGGACGGCCCACTTGATCAGGGCTTCCAGGTGCCTCGTCAATAGCTCCTTGGTTTTCTCGCCGATCAGGTTGCCGTCTCCATCGAATTGTTGGTCGCCGAACGCCATGATCTGTAACCCCGGCTTCACCATCACCAAGGCCCCAGTCTCGGCAAGGGTTTCATGCAGTTGCATCTGGGCGCGGGCGGTGCCGGCCCGGCCTCCGGCCCCGATTATGGCGGCGGCTTTCCCCATCAGTGAGCCCTCCGTCCGGTCGCGGGAGGCCCAATCGATGGCGTTCTTCAGAACTCCCGAGGTCCCCCAATTGTATTCGGGCGTTGCGAAGATCACTGCCTCGGAGTTTTGAATCGCCGACTTGAGGGCAACCACGCTGGCCGGGTCTCCTTCAGCCTCTAGATCACCGTCATAAAACGGAATCTCCCTGATGTCGAAAATCTGGAAATCGACATGATTGGGAACGATGGTTTGGGCCGCGCGCAATAGCCCACTATTGAATGATGCCCTGCGCAGGCTCCCTGATATCCCAAGGATCCGGATTGGCGCTTGTTCTAGGTCTATCTGTAATTCCTGCGGAATGTTGGTCATTTTCAGCCTCCTTAACACTATGTTCCGGGTTAAACCAATTTTAGCGGGACCGGCACAGACACCCCAGATACCCACCCTGAATCAGCGAGACAGACGTTCACGGCAAATCGCGCCAGCGGTTAGACCATGTCCTCCACCGGCGTTCACCGCGAATAGCTCTGCGATGCACGGCGAGAGCGGAACCAGCAGGCTGGAACCCGGCGGGCGGCTTGTCTCTGGCGTTGAAGGCCCGCCAATCCGAGCGCTGGTAGACGGTCACCCGGCTGGACCCGGCTACCAGCCAGTTTCCGGGGGTCCTCAGGCGGCCGGTGTGGGGCCGATGCGCAAAAACATCAGTCCACTGGGCGCCCAATGTTGTGATTCTGCCGGAAAATCGGCCTTGCCACGCGGTGTTTGCCGGGGCGGAATGGCAACCCCTGGCATGGATGACTTAGACCCATCCCGCCGCGCGCGGTCAGCGGCCAACGCCATAAGTATAACGAGAAGCCGTGAGTTACCCCGGGATGAAGATCGACTGGAACGTACCGGCATCCAGGGTGAAGTAGATCAACCCGGCCCCCACCAGCACCAAGAGCCCACTGGCCGTCCGTTGGATCGCCCGGCTGGAGCCCCGCAGCCGCTTGAGGACGGCGTTCTGCGAGGCGCCGACCAGCAGGGAGATGGCCAGCATGAGGACGCCCATCGTCGCCGCGAATAACAGGAAGGCCAGGAACGCCGTCAGGAACCCGCCGGTGCTCAGGGCGAAGGCCGCGACCGCGGCCAGGAAGGGGCCCACTCAACCAACCCCGACCAGCACGTACCCGGCCCCATATCCGTAGACCGACCGGAGGGACGGCCCCCCTTCACCCTCAGCCCGGATGGCCCACGCCGATATCCTGCCGGCCAGAGGAATCCGGTGGGACAGGTCCATGATGTGCAGGACGCCCATGGAGATTAGAAAAGCGCCGATCGCTATGCGGAGCGCTTTAGCCAGGTTGCTGGGGTCTGACCCGGTGATCGATAGGCCGGACCCAACTCCGGTCCCCAGGAGTCCGATCAGGGCTCCCAGGACAGCCACCACCGTGATCACCCCCAGCGCGGCCACCAGGCCGTTTTTGAAGGCGTTTTGAAACCTT
>JACZXN010000175.1 GCA_022571575.1 Chloroflexota bacterium
GTAGGAGCCCATCATGCTGCCGGCGGTGATGGGCGCCCGGCCGGGGAATTGGTCCAGGGCCAAGCCGTTGGGCAGCAGGTTCCCCTCCCCCCCGGCGTGGAAGACGTTGATGTCGTTGGCGGCGTATTCGGAGTAGGGGCCGGTGCTGCCGTAGGGGGTGATGGCGACGGAGATCAGGCCGGGCCGGGCCGCGGCCAGCCGGTCCTGACCGAGCCCGCACTCAGCGGCGCGGGAGGGGGGCAGGTCATGGATCAGGACGTCGATTTTTTCGGTCAATTCCCAGAGGATCTTTCTGCCCTGATGGTCGTCCAGGTCCAGCGTGACTGACTTTTTTCCGGTGTTCAGATAGAGGAACAACCCGCTGCGTTCGGGGTGGGGAACGTCGCCGGGGAAGGGCCCGCGCCGCCGGGAGGGGTCGCCGGTCCTGGGCGGCTCGATCTTGATCACCTCGGCCCCCAATGAGGCCAGCAGCTTGCCGCAGAACGGCGCGGCGACCATGCCGGATATCTCCAGCACCCGCAGGCCACCCAGGGCAGTGGGGGAATTGTTGTTAGTGGTGTTCATATCCATGGGTGAAGGTGCTTGATCCATCCCGCATCGTCATCGAAGAGGTTCGAAATCCAATGCAACACAGGGTTCCTCGCCCACAACCCAGGCATCGTGACCTGGGCCAACTTCAAAGAAATCTCCGGGACCAACTTCTACCTCATCATTGCTGGCTGTGCGAACCATCATTCTGCCTGACTGCACCCATCCAATATGCCTTGCTGACTCTTTCCCGGATTGCGGGCCTGCGTGTACCGACCAACGCCATCCGGGGTTGTAAACCCCTCGTCCGATCGTCATGGAGAGGAGTCTTGCTACACATCGTTCACTGCCATCAATGAATGTATGGCAGTCAAAACCAACCCGATCAGCATTTATGACTACAATATCTTCCACGGAGTATTCCTCATGCGGTCGTTGCTGCCGTGACTCTTTAGAACCAACTACTTAAGGAATCCAATCCTCGTTGTACTTCCCTCCGACGAAGTCGGCGATAACCGGCAATGCCGGCGGCTATACCGACGGCTCCGGCAGGATGGGCGGGATGCCCTCGCTGCGGGGGGCGGTGCGCAGGTTGAGGCTGCTGCCGTCGGTGAACCAGGGCACCCGGGGGTCTCGGGAGGGCAGCATCACGGTGGCCTGCCCCGGCGCGGTGATCTCGCCGCGCTGGTTCTCGGCCCAGATCTCCAGGTCCACCAGGGGCACGCCCTCGTGGATGTGTTTGCCCACCACCTTGCCCTTCAACCATTGTGTGTCGCCGTAGACGTTGAAGCGGCGGCACTCCACCCGGAGACGCTTCAAGAAGGCGTCGTCGCCCATCCAGTTGGTGACCAGAGTTCCCATCCAGGACACCCGCTGGGGGCCGTAGTCGTAGGCGCCGGGGACGCCCACCGCCTCGGCGACGGAATCTCTCAGATGCCCGATACCGGTGTATTCCAGGCCGCCGCCGGCCTCGGGGTTGCGGAAGAAGTGGTCGGGGTGCCGCAGGGCCTCCCGGAGGAGCACGCCGTGGGCGCTGGAGCGGCCGGTGCCGACCAGAAAGGCGCTCACGTCTTGCAGCGACAGCGGCCCCCGAATCACCGGCTCCAGTTCATCGCCGATCTTGGTGTCCTCCCAATACCGGGTGTTGCCGCCCCTGGCCTTTTCGTTGAGGACCTGCTGGTCGATGGCCTCCAGCTCCTCGGAGGTGTATTCATGGCGTCTGGGAACGTCGGCGTACTTGCCCCGCTCCCGGGAGGCGCGGCGCTGGTGGCGGGTGCACCAACCCACGACCCTGGCCAACATCTCGTCGCGCTGGTTGGTATAGATGGTCTCCACGTATTGGATCACCAGGGTGGTCGAGTACTGGCTTTCCTTCTCCTGAACGTCCAGCACCCGCTCGATGCAGTTCACGGCGTCGCCGGGGCGCAGATGGCGGAAGAACTCCCAGTCGTTGCCGGCGAAGAAGCCGTGGACGCCGGGGAGGCCCCAACGGGTGCGCCCGGACCAGTGCCGCATGTAGGGAGCGCACGGGTGGCCGATGATGGACCCGTATTTGGAGTAGGCGGCGTATTCCTGGTCGCGGAACATGGGGTTGCTGTCGCCGATGCCGTTCACGAAATTGAGCAGGGCGCCCAGAGAGGCGTCCCGCACGAAGTTCTCGGTGCGCAGGCGGGCCCCGATCATCTCCTTGGCCTTGGCGATGGCCTCGGGAGTGATACCTTCCACCTCGGGCAGGGTCTCCATGACCCGTTGTTGTTCATCTTGGCGTGCCATGTTCACCTCGGGGTGGTTAGCCGTCAGCTTTGCGCTATCGGCTTAAATTTTCCTCAATCATTTTGATCCCATGGATATTCTACAGGGCCGGGGCGAATCATCCAGGTGGCTGAATCCAGGCCATGCGTCACAAAGCGCCGGCGGAGCCAAAGCTGACGGCTGCCCGCTACACTACCAGAGGACCTGCTCCTCTTCCAGTCGGGCGATCTCCTCGTCGCCCATCCCCAGAAGGCCGCCGAAGATCTGACGGTTGTGTTCGCCCAGCAACGGTGCGTGGCGGCGTATGGAGGGCGGGGTCCGGCTCAAGTTCCACATCAGATTGTAGATGGGCTCCGCTCCCAGGGACGGGTGATCTATATCGGAGTAAAGGCCCCGTTCCCGAAAATGGGGGTTGAACAAACGCTCCTCGGCGCCCATCACCGGGATGGCGGCCACGCCGTGGGCCTGTAGCAACTCGGTGACATCCCCGGCGGTCCGTTCCCGGGTCCAACCGGCGAGATCGTTGTCCAATTCCCGGCGGTGCTCCAGACGGGAATACCGGCTGGCGAATCGTTCTTCGGCACACCAGGAAGGGTTGTCCATGGCCTCTTTCAGGCCCTGCCACTCCTCTTCGGTGCGGACGGCGATGGATACCCAGGCGTCGTCGCCCAGGCAGGGATAGTTGCCGTAGGGCGCCATCACCGGGTCGTAGTTGCCCCTGGGCGTCATGACCCGGCCGGTCATCTCGTATTCCATCAGGCCCGCGCCCATGGTTGCGACGGTCGCCCGGAGCATGGAGACGTCGATGTATTGGCCGCGGCCGGTCCGTTTTCTCTGGTGCAGGGCCGAAACTATGGCGAAGACCGAGTGCAGAGCGCCGGCGATATCGGCGTAGGCGTGCTTCAGGCCCAGCGGCCGTTCTCCCTCATAACCCAGGGTGCTGTCCAGGCCCGCCAGCGCTCCGATGGACGGCGCGTAGGCCCGCAGGTCGCGGAGCGGCCCGGTCTGGCCGTTGGAGGAGATGGACGCCATGACGATCTCGGGCTTGATGCCGGAGATCACGCCGTAGCCCAGGCCCAGACGGTCCATGACGCCGGGAGAGAAATTCTCGATGACCACGTCGCAGTGGGCGACCAACCGCTTGATCAGGTCCGTGGCCTGGGGTTTGGTGGTGTTGAGGGTGATGCTCAGCTTGCCGCGGTTGACGTTGTGGAACATGGGGTGCTGCTCCGGGTCGGGCTCGTCGCCGACGATGGGGCGGCCCAGGCGCATGTAGTCCATGCGCTGGCGGGTTTCCACCTTCAGCACCTCGGCGCCCATGTCGGCCAGGACCATGCCGGGGATGGCGCCGGCCAGCACCCAGCCAAAATCAAGCACCCGGTAGCCGCTGAGCGGGCCGGGCGCGGTGTTTTGGTCCTGCTGATCCATGGGCTAGATGATCCCCGTCTGGTAAAGCTTGACCAGTTCCTCTTTGGTGTAGCCCAGCCGGCCACAGTAGATGTCAGCGTTGTGCTGTCCCAGGGTGGGCGCGGGGCGCGGCGGCGTGGCCTCCTGGCCGGTCAGTTTGTAGGGCGGGCCGGGGAAGGAGACGGCGCCCGTGTCCGGCCGGTCGGCCGCGACGAATAGGTCCGCCAGGCTCTCGTCGTTCCGCACCTCGTCAAAACCGCGGACCGGCGCGAGGGGCACGCGGTGCTCCAACGCCAGGGCCAGGAGTTCGGCCTTGGTGTGCTGCATCAGCCACTCCTCAACGTAACCGTCGACCTCGTCGGCGTATTCGTTGTTCATGGTCGTCCGGTTCCGGAAACGCGGCTCCTTGGCCCAGTCGGGGTCGCCCATCAGCTCCAGCAATTTTCGCCACTGCCGCCCTTCGGGGGAGCCGACGAAGATGTGACCGTCCTTGCAGCGGAGGATGCAGTTAGGGTAGGGAAAGTCCAGGGCGTGGTGGCTGGTCCGCCGGGTTATCCGCCATTGGTAGACCGCCATCAGGGCTTCGGGGCCGTTGTAGATGCCGGCCATGGCCTCGACCTCGGCGATGTCGATGTGCTGCCCGCCGCCCGCCAGCAGGGCGATGACGATGGAAGAGGCCGCGGCCATCCCGGCGAAATAACCCACCTCCGGGGTCCCGAAGGTCAGTGGTTCCCGGTCCGGGCTGCCCAAACCCTCGCAGATCCCGCCGGCGGCGGCCAGATTGATGTCGTAGGCCTTGTAATCGCGGTACGGGCCGGTCAACCCAAAGGGGGTGATCGACGCCATGACCAGTCCGTTGTTGTGGACGCGCAGGTTCTCGTAGTCGAGGCCCAACCGGTCCATCTCCGTGGGGTGGAGGTTGTGAACGAATATATCCGATTGGCCCAGCATACCGCCCAGAATCTCCCGGCCCGTGGGCGTCTCCAGGTCCAGGGTGACGCCCTGTTTATTGGTGTTCAGATAGAGAAACAGGCCGCTTCGTTCGTGGTGGGGCTGATCGTTGAGGAAGGGTCCGTATTCGCGGGCCTGGTCTCCCACGCCGGGCCGTTCGATCTTCACGACCTCGGCGCCCATGTCGGCCAGGAGCTTGGCGCAGTAGGGAGCGGATATGGACTCCCCCAGTTCCACCACGCGCAGGCCTTGGAGCAGGGAGAAGGTC
>JACZXN010000176.1 GCA_022571575.1 Chloroflexota bacterium
CGGTACATCCAGTAGGCGGCGGAGCCGGGCAGGTCGCGCAACTCCGACTGCTCCACGTGATAGCGGCGGATCAGGTCGTCTGGCATATTGCCCGGGTCCGTGGGATTGAGCAGGGTCTCCACGGCGCCGTCGTACCCCATCTCAAGGTACCGCTCCAGTTCGTCGCGGTTGGCGCCGAAGCCGGCGCGCCTTAGCAGGTGGGCCATCAAAGAGGTGTCGTTGCTTATCATCGCTGTCCTCGATTGGAGCAGATTGGTTTCCGGTTCGATCTCACCGGGGGGACGGCTAGGATTGGAACAGATTGAGTTTCTCGAATTGCCCGTTGACGATGGGCGCCGCGTCCAGGTCCAGCCAGTCTTCCAGGATATCGGTGTAGACCGAACGGAAGTCGTTGTTGGACCGGAGGTCGCCTTCCAGTTGCTCAGCCTCGGCCAGCGAGGGGTATTCGCCGTACATGCCGCCCTGCACGGCGCCGCCGATGAGGAATGCCACGCCGCCGGAGCCGTGGTCGCTGCCGGAGCCGTTGTCCTTGATGCGGCGGCCGAACTCGGAGAAGATCAGTATCGCCGCGTCGTCCTCCCGGCCGTGCTCCTTGAGGTCGTCCATGAGACTGCCCACCGCGCCGGCCACGTCCTCCAAGAGCTTGGCGTGGGTGGCCAGTTGGCCTGAGTGGGTGTCGAAAAGCCGGTGGGCGGTGTATAGCACCCTGGCGCCCAGACCGGCGTGGAACACCTGGGAGATGCTTTTCACGGTCTGGGACAGGGCGTCGGGCGCGTACTCCACCGACGAGGAATACATGGCGGGTGCGGTGCGAAGGATGTCGGCGCCTTGCAGCGCGTTCTGTCCGGTCTGGCCCAGCAGGTCCATCACCGGGTCTCGTCCGGCGGCCCCGCCGTACATCCTGGAGAAGGCCTCCAGGGTGAACATCCGCAATTCCTCGTCCTCCACGTCGGGAAACAGGCCGTAGGTTTCCAGGTCGCCCACCGAAGCGACGGATACGCCCGGGCAGCCCAGCGCCCGGGGCAGGCCGCGGCCGAAGTTGATGCCCGTGAGCACGTTCTCTCCCTGGGGATCAAGGTCGCGGATCGCCCGGCCCAACCAGCCCTCGCGCCCGATGGTGTCGGGCTCGGCGGTGTGCCAGATGTCCATGGACCGGAAGTGGGAGCGGTTGGGCGTTTCGTAGCCGATGCCGTTGATCACGGCCACCTTGCCCTCATCCCACAGCGTCTTGATCGGCCCCAGGCTGGGATGGAATCCCACCTGGTTGTCGATGGGGATCACCTGGTCCTGGGGGATGTTAACCGTGGACCGGGAATCGTAGTAGCGGCCGTCGCCGTAGGGAACAACCGTGTTCAGATAATCATTGCCGCCGGTGAGTTGTATGACGATCAGACTCTTTTCGCGCTTGGTGGTGGTCATATGAGACAACTTCCTAAATCGGAGTTGGAGCGCTGGTCAATGTTGCCCTAGGGATACTATGCATTATCGGGGGAATCGTGGGACGGTAATACCCCATCAGGCCCCTTGGCGGGCCGGATAGAGGCCCGTATTGTACCCTTTGTCGGCCGTATTTTCGAGGTTGGCCCGGCCTGGGTCTAGACCTCTTGGGCAAAAGGGGTTGCAATCAGCGGGCCCCGCGCCTGAGAGACCGGGCCGGCCGGAGGGCGAAATTGACCGGCCCCACCCTGCCAGGCCCGGGAACGGACCGTTTGGCTGGAAACGAACTCGGTTGCCAAAGTAACCGGGGTCGGCTAGCATTATCTGCTGTTTGGTTGCGGTATTTAATGCCGAGGGCGCTGCGATGGGCAATACCGCCGTAAAGGAGATCATGTTTGAGAATCTATAATTTTTCCGCGGGACCCGCCACATTGCCCGTGCCGGTGCTCGAAGAAGCGCAGCGAGATCTGGTTTCGGTCCCCGGTGAGGGAATGTCTCTGCTGGAGATGAGCCATCGATCAAAACCGGTTGAGGAGATGATCGAAGGCGCCGAGGAAGACATTCGCAAGCTGGCCGGGATACCGGGCAACTATCAAATCATGTTCCTTCAGGGCGGCGCCTCGCTGCAGTTCTCCATGGTGCCGATGAATCTGTTGACTGAGGGCGGCAGGGCCGATCACATCGTCACCGGCCATTTCGCGAAACTGGCGCTGCAGGACGCGCAGAAGATCGGCGACATACGGGTGGCGGGCTCCACCGAGGACCAGGACTTCGTTCGTGTTCCCAATCAAGGGGAATTGGAACTGAACCCTGAGGCCGATTACGTGCACTTCACCGGAAATAACACCATCATTGGGACCGAATGGCCCACCGAACCGGACGTGGGCGGCGTTCCCCTGGTGGCGGACCTCTCGTCCAATCTTTTCAGTAAACCGATCGACTTCACAAGATACGGTCTGATCTACGCCGGCGCACAGAAGAACCTGGGGGCGGCGGGCGTCACCCTGGTGGTGATCCGCGACGACTTGCTGTCCCGCAGCCCCAAAAGCCTGCCCGTGATGCTGGATTACAATACCCACTGCAAGGGCCATTCCGCCTACAATACGCCGCCGGTATTTTCCATCTACATCCTGGGTTTGGTGGTCAAATGGATCGCCGACCAGGGCGGCCTGGAGCATATGGGCCGCCTGAATGAGGATAAGGCCCTGTTGCTATATGACGCGCTGGACTCGTCCGAGTTCTACCGTGGCCACGCCCTGCCCCAGAATAGGTCTCGGATGAACGTGACCTTCCGCCTGCCCAGCCCGGAATTGGAAACCCAATTTGTCAACGAGTCGACTGCCGAGGGACTTGTTCAGCTCAAGGGGCACCGGTCGGTGGGCGGCATCCGCGCTTCGATCTACAATGCCTTCCCCAGAGACGGCGTGGAGGCCCTGGTGTCGTTCATGAAAGAGTTCGAGCGGACCCACGGCTAGAGCCAGAATGACCGCGCTCGAGTAGGCCCGCCCGCCATATCCGCCATTTATCACCGCGCTCAGGGTGTTGGGTAAACTGAACCAATCCAAATCGGAGTCAAGAATGACGACGGTAACACTGGCATCCGGAATATCCGTGGAGATCGAGGACGTGCTGTACGCGTTCGTCAGAGACGAGGCTGTTCCGGGTACGAGCCGGACGGCCGACGAGGTGTTCAGGATACTGGGCGACTTGGTGCTGGAATTTGATCCCAAGAACCGGGAACTTTTGACCAAGCGCGCCGACCGGCAGTCCAAGATCGACGAATATTACATCGGGAAGCGGAAAGCCGGTTGGGAGCCCACCCCTGAATCCGCGGCCCAGGACGCGGCGGAGGTTGGGCGGTTTCTGGTGGAGATCGGCTATCTCGCACCGGAAGATCCCATCGCGTTCACCATGACCACTCCGGAGCTCGACCCCGAAATGTCCCAGAACGGTCCCGAGTTGGTTACTCCGGTGAACAACGCCAGCATGGCGGTGGGTGGCGCCAATGCCCGGTGGGGCAGTCTGTACGACGCCTACTTCCTCAGCGATATAGATCAGGAGATCGACCGGGAAGCGGACCGCCTCGAACGGCTTCAAATGGTGGTGAATAGGACCAATGAATTCCTGGATAACCACGTCGCCCAGTGGGAGACCGGCCTGGGTTTCAATGACTTCGTGGCCTACTTCGTACGCCCGAATCCCGCGGGGAGGTACGAACTTTTTGGCCGCACCGCGGATGGCCGTGACGCCGGGTTGCAGGACCCCGCCAAATTCGTTGGATTCAACCAAGACGGGGAGCAGCTAACCGAGTTCTTCCTGGAAGACAACGGACTGAAGTTGCGATTCCAGCTCTACGAGGGCGGCAAGGTCGATCAGGAGAATGGCCAATTCAAGGACCTGGTGGTGGAGTCGGCCGTCACCAACATAGTTGATTTCGAAGACGCCGTGGCCATCGTTGACGCAGAGGACATGGTGCTGGGGCTGCGAAACTACCTGGGGCTGATCCGGGGAGACCTCCAGGCGCACAGTTCCCGCGGCAGCCTCAAGACGATGAACTCCGACCTAACTTCAATGGATGTCAACGGAGCCGCGCAGACCTTCAAGGGGACCAGCCTGATGTCCGTCCGCAATGTGTCGTTGCACATGTACACGGACATGGTGACGGTGGCGGGCCGCGAGATCTCCGAGCGGATGCTCGGGGTATTGCTGACGACGCTGATAGCCACGTCCCACGATCACGGCTCTGATGGATCAACATCCGGATCCACTGGCGGCGAGGAGCCGGGGTCCGGCCCGCTGCCCATCAGGGGGCCCAATAGCAAGAAGGGGTACGTTTACCAGGTTACCCCCAAACTGCAAACCTCGGAAGAAGTGGCCGAGCAGGTGAGATTCTTCGAGGCCATCGAAGATAAGTTGGGTCTGGACAAGGGCGTCATGCTCATCGGCATCATGAACGAAGAGCTTGGGATGACGCTGCAACTGGCCGAATCCCTCCGGGCGGCCCAGGGCCGGACCTTCTTCATCAACACCGGGTTCCTGGACCGGACGGGCTCCCAGATACGGGTGCAGACCCATGCGGGGCCGGTTGACCTGCGGGACGACCTCACCAAGGCGTTATTCAACACCAGCTATGAGCTGCACAATGTCGCCGTGGGCATCCGGGTTGGGGTCCATAACCAGGGGAAGATCGGCAAGGGAATGCAGGTCAGGAACCGGGCCATGGCGGAGATGATGGAGCGGAAGATCGACCATCCCAGGACCGGGGGCAATACGGCCTGGGTCCCGGCGCCAAACCCCAGCAATCTCCATTCCATGCACTACCACATGATCGATGTCGATCAGGTCCAGAGGGTCATGGAGGATTCCCCTTCGCCGGATATCTCGAGGCGGGACCTGTTGACCTTCCCCGTGTTGCATGGCGAGAAGCTGGCGGAGCCGGGAGAAAAGCAGACACTCCTGCTCAGCTAC
>JACZXN010000177.1 GCA_022571575.1 Chloroflexota bacterium
AGAGTCTGGAGCGGCGACGACAACCAGACCTTCTTGATCATGTCCATGGGCGGCTACGGCGTGGTCAGCGTGGTGTCCCACCTGGTGGGGAACCAGATCAAGCATATGATGGGCCTGCTGCTGGAAGGCGACATCGAAGGCGCGGCCTCCGAGCACCGCCGTCTGCTCCCCATCTTCCTGGGCATGTTCACCGAGTCCAACCCCATACCGGTGAAATACGCGGTGAACCGGGTCGGCCTCAGGGTGGGCGATCCCAGGCTGCCCCTGGTGCCCCCCAGCGAGAAGGCCGTCGCCTACATCGACAATCTGCTGGAGCAGTACGAGATCGACCTGCCCGTCTCCGCCTGACCGAGACGTAGGAGCGGGTTTCCAACCCGTCCCAGCACCAGTAAACGAGGCTCCTACCGGCCAAAACCTTCATGGGCTGAGATGGCATTCCCTGACGGTATTTTCCCTTCGACAACCACCGTGGCAAAGTAAAAGGGCAGGTTAGAAACCTGCCCCTACGTGGGTTTGACCCCACTACCCCAAGGTCAAAAGACGGTTTAAAAAGGACCGGCTAATCGAAGACCGGCTCCACCTGGATGGTCTCGCCGCGGCTGGGGCCGGTGGATATGATTTGGATCCGGCACCCCACCAGTTCTTCGATTCGTTTCACGTAGGCCAGGGCGTTCGCGGGAAGCTGAGACAGCTCAGTGGCGCTGGCGGTGGGTTGGTCCCAGCCGGGGAGTTCCTCGTAGATCGGCTCGCAGCGGGACAGCAAACCGGTGTTGGCCGGGAACCGGTCCAGGCGTTCGCCGTTCACCAAGTAGCCCACGCACACCTTCACCGTTTTGAAGCCGTCGAGGATATCCAGACGGGTCAACACTAGCCCGGTGAACCCGTTGACCAACTGGCTGTATTTCCCGGCCACTCCGTCGAACCAGCCGATGCGCCGGGCCCGGCCGGTGGTGACGCCGAACTCTTGGGCCTTCTCCCGTATCTCTTCAGCCTCTGCGCCGTGGATCTCCGACGGCATGGGGCCGCCGCCCACCCGGGTGGAATAGGCCTTGAACACGCCCAGCACTCCCTTTATGGCCTGGGGGTTCAGCCCCAAGCCGGTGCAGGCGCCTCCGATGGACGGAGAAGAAGAGGTCACGTAGGGGTAGGAGCCGTGGTCGATGTCCAGAAGGGTGCCCTGAGCGCCCTCCAGCAATACCCTTTTGCCCTGGGAGAGCAGGTCCTGGACCAGTTGCTCGGTGGGTTTGACATAGGGCGCCAGTTGCTCGGCCCAGATACGGCACTTGGCCAACACGTCGTCCAGGACCAGAGGCTCCCCGCCGTAGATCTTGGTGATCAGGGCGTTCTTGTGTTTCAGGTTCTGTTCGACCACCGGCGCCAGGGCATCCCAGTCCAACAGATCGCCGACCCTGATGCCCATGCGGCCCGTCTTGTCCATGTAGGCCGGGCCGATGCCCCGCCCGGTGGTGCCGATGGCCGCGTCGCCTCTGGCCTGCTCCTCCAGATGGTCTAGGACAACGTGGTAGGGCATGATGACGTGGGCGCGTTCACTGATGTAGAACTTGCTGGTGTCGATGCCCCGCGCCGCGATCTCGGTAAGCTCGTTGACCAGCACATCGGGGTCGATAACCACCCCGTTGCCGATGATGCCATAGACATTGGGCCAGCAGATGCCCGAGGGCACCAGATGTAACTGGAAAGTGCCCTTATCGTTGACGACCGTATGTCCGGCGTTATTGCCGCCCGCATAACGGACTACTCCGTCAACATCTCCGGCAAGGTAGTCGATCACCTTCCCCTTGCCCTCATCACCCCATTGGCCGCCGATCACGGCGTATGCCGGCATTCCTAATAGCCCGCCTTACAACAAAACATACCCGTCCCCAAGAAAGGGAAGGAGCTACACGAGTATAGCAAAATCATTTTCCTTGGGAAAGTGACGGCAAGCAAGGGGGTTAATCCGCAGATTCCGGGGTTATCTTCGTGGTTAACTTCGTGGGGTGACGCAAACGGAGCCCGCCGCCCAGTTTGACACCCAATTTCGACGCCGACTATAATCTCCGGGCTCCGCTGAAGGGGTAGAATGGGGATGCGGCCCATCGGCCCCGTCAAGCTGGACCGTATCAAACAAGAACGATGGGCGCGATCAGCACGCGAGCATGTTAGGAATAGAGATCCATCATGGCCCTCAGAGAAAAACTGGAAGAAGACATCAAGGAATCGATGCGCAACCGCGACCAGGCACGCCTGGACGCCCTGCGCTTCCTCAAATTCGCCGTTCAGGCCGTGGAGAAGGAACGGAAGAAAGAGCTGGACGACGCCGCCATGGTCGAGGTGGCCACCAAACAGGCCAGCGACCGCCGGGACAGTATCCGGGCCTTCGAGGAGGGCGGCCGGGATGTCATGGCGGCCAAAGAGGCGGCCGAACTCAAGGTCCTGGAGGAATTTCTTCCGCCCCAGATGGCCCCTGAGGAGCTGCTCCAACTGATAAAGGACACTGCCGCCGAGGTTGGGGCGGCCTCTCCCCAGGACAAGGGCAGGCTCATGGGTAAGCTCATGCCCCAGGTGCGCGGCAAAGCCGACGGGACCGTGGTCAACCAGATGGCCACCGAGTACCTGGAGTCTCTGGCCTGATGCCATTAGTGGCGCCGGAAGGCTCCATTTAGCTCGGCCGATTTTTTTCCAGTCAGCGTTGGAATGATATGAGATTTGGCATTCTGGTGTTCCCCGGCACCTGGAGCGATACCGACTGCTACTACCAGGTAAAGAACATTCTTGGGCAGGACGCCGAGTACGTTTGGCATCAGGAAACCAGCCTGGACGGCTACGACTCGGTGATCCTGCCCGGCGGTTTCTCCTACGGCGACTACCTGCGGCCCGGCGCCATGGCCCGGTTCTCCCCGGTGATGGACGCCCTGAATAGGTTTGTCGATTCGGGAAGGACGGCCATCGGCATCTGCAACGGCTTCCAGATACTCTGCGAATCCGGCCTGCTGCCCGGCGCTCTGCTGCCCAACGACCACCTGGAATACCGCTGCCAGTGGACTCACCTGCGCACCGAGCGGGCCGACACCCCCTTCACCCAGTCCTGCCAGCAGGGCCAGCTCTTGCAGGTGCCGGTCTCCCACGGGGAGGGCAACTACTTCGCCGATCCCGCCACCCTGGCCCAACTTGAAGATGAAGGGCGGGTGCTCTTCCGGTACTGCGACGCCTCGGGCCGGGCCACCGAGGACGCCAACCCCAACGGCTCGGCCAATAACATCGCCGGCATCATCAACGAGGCGGGCAACGTGCTGGGCATGATGCCCCACCCTGAACGGAGCTGCGAAGCCATCTTGGGCAGCACCGACGGCAACCTGATAATCGAGTCGATCATCGAAAGCTGCAGGCAGGGCTAGCCAGCCCGATGCCGTCCGTATTCCGTTGGCTTGGGGCGAGCAGTTTTGTTTTAGACGCCGCGGCAACCCGGTAGGCCATGGATGCCGTAGCGCTGTCTTTACTGTCGGGCCTCGGGTTCGGCAGCTCCGCCATCTTCGCCCGCGTCGGCATGCAGGGGGTCAGCCCTCTTCCCAGCACCTTGATCTCGGTGGTGGTCAGCTTCATCCCTTCGATCATTCTGGGCTTGGTCTTCGCCCTATCCGACTTCCGGGACCTGCCGCCCATCGCCATTCTTTGGTTCTTCGTGTTGGGGGTAGTGAACTTCCTGGGTGGGCGGACTCTGAACTTCCAGGCCATCGGACGCATCGGCGCCTCCCGCAGCGGCGCGATCCTGGGCACTTCGGCAGTATTCGCAACAATATTCGCCATCATCTTTACCGGCGAGCGCCCTCATTTCTTGATCCTGATCGGCACCGCAGTGGTGGTCATCGGCCTGATCGCTGCCCTAGGCAACTCCATCCGTGAGGGAATGTCGGCCGACCGGCGGGCGGCATTCGGCTACCTGATCGCCCTGGTGGCCGCAGTCTGCTACGGGGGGACCAACGTTATCGCCAAGGAACTAACCCAGGAATACGGGTCGCCGCTCATGATTTCCTCCATCAGCCTGATCTTCGGCATCATCCTCCTGTGGCCGCTGGCCGGGCGCGAGGCGGTCTCCGCATTGCGGGCGTCGCGGATGAACCCCGGATTCGCCATATCAGCGGGACTGTCCGGGTTGGCGTCCGCCACCGGGGTCATCAGCCTTTTCTTCGCGCTGGAGCGGGCCGACGTGGCCGTGGTGTCGCCCATAGTCTCCATCAACCCCGTAATCACCTTGGTCTTGGCCCAGCTCTTTATCTCCCGCATGGAAAACCTGACCAAGTGGCTGTTCTTGGGTGTTGGCATCACTGTGGCCGGAGTGGCGATCGTGTCACTGGGAAGCACGCTCTAACGCCCTTGGCCCGACTCACATCCCTCACGCCGCCACTCACCAGCTTTGTGGCATAATTGGGCTCAGGCGCATCGGCGTTGCATCAAAGGATTTTAGGGAGACACCTTGTTCGAGAAGATTCAGCACATCGGGTATCTGACCCCGGACTTAGACGCCGCCATCGCCTGGTTCGAAAAGTCCTTTGGCGCCACCAACGCCGGCGGCGGCCCCCTGGGAAAGGTCTACGCCCTGCCCAGCGGGGGCCGCAACGCCTACGTGCGTTTCGGCAACGCCGAGGCCGAATTACTTGAACCAGAAGACAAGTCCGGCCTCTCCAGCGACGTGCTCACCATGCACCACATAGGCTACGTGGTGCCCGATATCGACCGCTCCATCGAGGAGCTCACCACCCGTGGGTTCAGATTCGCCGCCGACGAGCCCAACACCAACATATTGGGGCAGCGGCTCATCTACTTCGACTCATCGACCACCAACGGAGT
>JACZXN010000178.1 GCA_022571575.1 Chloroflexota bacterium
CCCTGGGTCACGCCGGTCTTGGCGCTCTGACCCGGTTCGCCCAGCACCGCCTCATTGGGCACGGCGCAGTGGTCCAGCTTCATGCTGGGGCTGACGGTGCCCCGCATGCCCAGGGTGTCCCATTCGTCCAATTGAGACAGGCCGGCGATGTCGTGGGGGATCAGCGCCAACTGCTGCGACCCCAAAGCGTCGGTCGTGTTTTGGGCGTTGCAGTGAATCATGTAGCGGTGGGCCCCGCCCGACATGGTGCAGAAGTGCTTCACGCCGTCGATGACGTATCCCTCGCCTTCCGGTGTGATGATGGTGTAGCGCATGGCCGTGCCGCCCCGGGTCTCCGGCTCGCTGCCCCAACTCCCGAAGAGCTTGCCCTCTTCGACCACCTCCGGATAGTAGGCGGACTTCTGTTCGTCGGTGGCCAGGGCCTCGATGAACCGCATCACCGTGGAGTGCATGTGGACGGTCATGCCGGTGTTGGTGCAGCCGGCGGCCAGCTTCTCGATCACCATGATATAGGTGAGCATGTCCAGGCCGTGGCCGCCGTATTTCTTGGGCACGCCGATGGTCAGAAGGCCGTTCCGCCAAACGTCGTGCCAACTCTCCTTGGGATTGGTGGCGGTGGCGTCCACCTCATGGGCGCGGGGCGCCAGGCACTCCCGTGCCACGCGCTCCGCCGTGTTCACCAACTCCAGTTGGTCCTTGTTTAGACCCAGGTCCATGTAATCTCCAGGTGGATGCCGGCGAGGCCTACTGCTCGGGATAGGTCAGGCGCAGCAGGGTGTGCCGCCGGTTGGTGGTATAGGGCCGGACCTGCTCCGGCCAGCGGCCCAGTTCCACGGCCTCGCCCCAGGCGGCGGAGCTGAGGACCTCCGGGCTCTCGATCTCGTACATGGCGTGAAAACGGGGCTGGCCCTCCGGCGAGACGGTCTGGATCTCCCCTCCGATGAGGACCTGAAAGGCCTGGGCCTCGAACCGGGTGATGGCGCCCACTCCGGCGATCTTGCCCAACTCCGGGCAATGCTCGGTGTTGTAGACCTCGTGGAACAGGGCCTCCTTGGCCGGATCGACGTCCATACTGGCGATGAAGAGGTACTTGGATTTCGGGGCCATGGCCAGCCTCCTTGGCTTCTGATTGGACTCTAGTTCTAGATTCAGACGGGTTTGATGATCGGGGCAACGCCCCCATCCTAACCTTCCCCCCGAACGGGGGAAGGGATTTCTTCTCTCCCCTGCGCCGGGGGAGAGTTAGAGTGGGGGAGAAATCTCATTAGCCAGTTTCATCCAGATGTGGCGTTAGCTTGACGGCCTAGAAAGCCCTCCGGTGGGAGAATTCAGTCTCGGCGTTGGTTATGAACTCCAGTAGAACGGCCTTGCCATCTTCCTCGGTGACCTTGCGGGCCCTGGCGAAGGCGGCGCTGACCTGGCTGGGGTCTTCGATGCGCTCGGCGTAGCCCCCCATGGCCTTGCCCAGGTCGGCGTAGTTGCCGCCCAGGTCCCTGGTGCCATAGAGCCGGTGGGAGTCGGTCATCGCCTGGGTCTCGATGGCCATGGTGGAGTTGTTCAACACCACGGTGATGATGGGGATGTTGCTGCGGACGGCGGTCTCAAAGTCGAGCCCGACCATGCCGAAGGCGGCGTCGCCCATGAAGTTGACGCAGACCTTCTCGGGGGCGCCCAACTTGGCGCCGATGGTCAGGCCCAGGCCCGTGCCCAGTCCGTGGGACTTGCCCCAGCCCAGGTAGGTCCGGGGGCCGTTGGACCGGTAGAACGGGGTCAGCTGGTCCCGGGGACTGCCCGAGTCGTGGGTCACGATGGCGTCTTCCGGCGGGATGGTGTGCATGAAGTCCCAGATCACCCGGTAGGGGGTCATGGGGGTTGAACCGTCGGAGAGCTTGGCGCGCCACTGGGACAGC
The DNA here is from genome assembly GCA_022571575.1 of Chloroflexota bacterium. The sequence continues at coordinate 1,911 of JACZXN010000178.1, forward strand.
CAGCCTTCCCGTTCCGACTGTACCTCTTTGGCGGTGGACTGGTCGTCCTTGCGGCTGTCGCCGACGATCTCCCGGCAGGCCTCGATCATCTGGCGCAGGACCAGCTTGGCGTCGCCGACGATGGGAAGGTCGATGTTGTAGTCCTTGTTGATGTCGGATGCGTCGTTGGTGGCCTGGATCATGGTCTTGCCCGGCGGTATATTCAGGCACATGCCGTGTTTGGTGAAGCTGGTGCCGATGCCGAACATGAGGTCGGCCCGGCGCACGAAGTGATAGGCGTGTCCCGATATGGTGGGGCCGGTGCTGCCCAGGGCCAGGGGATGGACCTCAGGGAAGGCGCTCTTGCCCAGCAGGGTGCTGCAAACGGGGACCTGGAGCAGTTCCGCCAGCTCCACCAATTCGCCGGTGGCCTTGCCGTACAGCACGCCCTGACCGGCCATGATCACCGGGTAATGGGCGGCGCACAGGGCCTTGGCGGCCGCTTCGATGTCGCTGGGATCGCCCTGGCTGGCCACCGGCCGGCTGGGAACGTAGTAGAAGGACTCTTCGCTGACCTCCTCCAGGGCGACGTCGGCGGGAATCTCGACCGCCATGGGGCCGCCCCGGCCCTGGCGTAGTCCGGCGAAGGCGCGGCGCATGATCTCCGACGTGCGGTCCGGCGCATTCACCTGCTCGATGGCCTTGGTGATGTCGTCGTAACCCTTGAGGGAGTTGTAGTGGGGCGATATGCCGGCCCGCGACCTGGGGTGGCCCAAGGGCAGGAGCAGCAGCGGCACCGAGTCGGAGTAGGCGGTGGCGATCCCGGCGTAGGCGTTCTCGGCCCCAGGCCCGTATTGCATGGCGAACACGCCCATCTGGTCGCCGTTGGTGACGCGGCTGATCCCGTCGGCGATGCCCACGCCGACCCGTTCTTGGCGGCAGACGATGGGCCGGATCCCGGCTTCGGCTGCCGCTTCAATCACCGGGGTGGTGGGAAAACAGGGAAGGTACTGGACACCCTCCCGCTTGAGAATCTCGATTATGGCTTCGATGGTTTTCAATGGGGGCCGCCTCCTGAGATGTGTTTCTGTAGATGTGTGCCCGATGCAAGATCCGGACCAGGGCCTGTGCCTGCCGTCTTTCCCCGGCTTTCTCTCCGACGCGGCGGCGTGGGGAAAAGGGGGCCATCTCCAGCCCGGTTTTTAGCCACGGAGAGTATACCACCGCCCAAGGGCCGGGGCGCCGGCATGCCGGCGGGGCCAATCACGGCGGTGCTTTCGCCGGCCGGCTCTAAGTGCCGGCGCCGTGCAGGGCTTGGATGCGGTCGGCGCGGGGTTTCAATACCGCGTAGAGGAATTCGTTGGTTGGGGTGGGGACGCCCAGTTCCCGGGCCATGCGGACCACCGTGCCGGTCAGGCCCTCAAGTTCCACGGGACGCTGGTCGGTGAAGTCCTTGGCCAGGGAGGCCCGGCCCTGGCCGGGGAACCGGTCAAGGGAGTCCATGGCCCAGGCCAGGGAGTCGGCCATGATGGGCGCGCCACGGGCCCGGCCAACGGCAAGCACCTCTTCCACGGCGCGCTGGATCAGGGCCCTGGTCTCCGGCTTGGTGCGCATCTCTTCATAAACGCAATTGGCGGCGGCGCAGACGGCGGCGGAACCGGCGATGTAGGCGAACTTTTTCCAGAGCATGCCGGGCATGTTTTCATGGAGGTTCACATTCCAACCGGCTTCCTGAAACCGCTGGAGCAGATTCTCGCCCCGGCGGGTGATGCCGACCTTCATCTCTCCGAAGGCCGCCATGCCCGGCCCGGCCTGAGTGACCACGCCCGGCTCGGAGATGCGGCCCTCCATATAGGCCGAGCCGATCATCACATGGGAACCGCCCACGGCCTCGGCCAGTATCTCGCCGTTGTCGATGCCGTTCTGCAGGGTCAGCACCACGGTTTCCGGCCCCATCAGGGGCGCCAGCAACTTGACGGCGACCTCTTTGTCATATGACGCGTCGGCGCGCTGCGCGCGGTAAACGGTCCCCATTCCGCCGACGGCGATCACGTCCGTCAACCGGTACGGGCCGACGCGTGTGCCCAGCGCATCTATGGCGCCGGCCTCGGACACGATTCCGTCGACCGCTCGGCGTATCGGCGACTCGAGGAAGGTCTCACGCGGCTCTTCCTGGGCCAACAGGGAACGCACCTCGCTGAGCATGGTCGGCTCGTCGCCGCACGCTGCTTCGACAAACGCATGGCGGCGTACCGCGGGGAGTTCGAGCGCCTCCTCAAGAATGCGGCGAATTTCGGTCCAGTCCCGTGTTTCCACGGCCTTGCTCCTGTTCGAGTTCCCGTGCCAGCCACAGCTTGGCCGTCCGCCACCCGCGGCGGACCGTGCGGGCCGAGACACCCAGCACGATAGCTGTATCCTCTTCCGTCAGCCCGCCGAAGAAGCGGAGTTCGACGATCCGCGCGAGCTGATCGTCGACGAGTTGGAGGCGCTGAAGAGCCTGATCGAGCTCGATCAGATCGACCGCACGCTCCTCATAAGCCACCAAAGTCTCGTCGAGAGCCACGCGCCGACCGGCACCGCCGCGCTTAAGGGCTCGCTTGCAGCGCGCGTGCTCCACCAATACATCGCGCATGGTGCGCGCCGCACAGGACATAATTTTCGCTCTATCCGCGTCGGCGAAACGCCGGTCGCGGCTGTACCGCAAGTAGACTTCGTGGACCAACGCCGTGGGCTGCAGGGTGTGGTCCGGCCGCTCACGGCTGAGAAAGCGGACGGCAATCGACCGGAGCTGCGAGTAGATTTCCTCCCAATTCGGTGCTTCGGGCACGGGATTATCGGCTTCGGTCATGGCCTCTCCGGCGATCCATTGTCCACAATCGGGGGTCGAAAAGAAAAGTTCCGACACAATTTTGTCCGGGTCGCGCCCGATTGTACGCGTAGATGGGTGG
>JACZXN010000179.1 GCA_022571575.1 Chloroflexota bacterium
GGGTCCGGTCGCTGGAAGAGGCCGTTAAAAATTTGGACTCCGAGATCGGCAGACACGTGCGGTGGGTACGGCCCGAGGGCATCCACCTGACCCTCAAGTTCATGGGGGACATTCCGGCCGCAATGGTGGAGCGGGTCCTAGAGGCGCTGCCGCCGGTGGCCGCCCGGTTCTCTCCCATCGATCTCTCGATCTCCGGGATGGGCGTTTTCCCCAACCCCCGGCGTCCGCGGGTGCTGTGGGCGGGCGTGCACGGCGACCTGGAGACCCTGGCGGCATTGCAACTGGCCATTGACGAAGCCGTGGGGAAGCTCGGGCTGCCCAGGGAACAGCGCGCCTTCTCTCCCCATCTGACCCTGGGCCGGGTGCGCCGGGACGTGCCGGAAGGACAGTTGCGGAAGATCGGGCAGGCCGTGGCGGAAGGAGAACTGTCCGGCGTGCCGTCGTGGACCGCGGACATGGTCAACCTGATGCGCACCGAGCTCGACCCCGCCGGCTCACGGCATTACCTGGTGGGCTCGGCCCCGATTGGTCCGGCCTCGGGTTCTGGCGGAGGCGGGTGACCGGCATGGACCGTGCGACCGCCACCATACACCCCGTGGCGCCCTTCGATTTCGAGCTCACGGCGGGCTATCACACCTACTTCCAGAGCCGCTACGGCGCCGACACCATGGAAGACGGAGTCTACCGGAGGCTCGTGGACCTGGGAGACAAACTGGTCTTGGCCTCGGTACGGTCGGCGGGGACCACCGACGACCCGGAACTGGCCCTGGAATTGCAGGGTTCAGAATTAAGTCCGGAGGACGTGGACCGGGCCAAGGAAAAGGTGTCCTGGCTTCTTGGCGTGGACCAGGACCTGGCCCCATTTTACGAGTTGGGAAGGGCGGATGGGGTCATGTCCGGGCTGGTGGAGCGGTTCCACGGACTGCACCTGCCCCATACGGCCACGGTCTTCGAGGCGTTGGTCCTGGCGGTGTTGGGACAGCAGATATCCACCAGCGTGGCCCGGATAATCCGCACCCTCATGATCGAGACCTTCGGCCCCAGCGCTGGGTTCGACGGGGAGACCTACTTCGCCTTCCCCAGCCCGGAGGCGATCTGGGCGTCTTCGCCCGCCGAACTCCACACCATGAAGCTGACCCAGCGTAAGGCCGAGTATGTCCACGGCCTGGCCGGGGCGGCCCTGGACAGCGCCGTGGGGCTGGAGAGTCTGGGCAGTCTGACCGACCAAGAGATCGTTGCGAGGCTGACCGCCCTGCGCGGCGTGGGACTGTGGACCGCCCAATGGACCCTCATCCGCGCCCTGGGCCGTCCCGATGCCCTGCCCCTGGGCGACCTGGCCCTCCGGCGGGTGGTGTCCCGGCTGTTCATGGACGGGTCGGATGTAACCGACGCCCAGGTGGAGGAGATCGCCCGGCGCTGGTCTCCCTACCGCACCTACGCCACGGTCTATCTGTTCAGCGCCCTGAGGACCGGCGCCGGGTAAGGGACTTTTAGGAGTTTTGTATGGCCTTTCTTGGACTTCGATTGGGGAACGAGACGGAGATGAGCCCGGCCGATATTCAGTCCTTGGCCTCGCTGGCGGAGGAGTTGGGTTACGGCGAGGTCTGGATGACCGAGGGCGCCGGCCGGGACTCCCTGACCCAACTCACCGCCATCGCCACGGCCACCAACCGCATCGGCCTGGGAACGGGCATCCTGCCCATGTTTTCCCGGACACCCCTGATCACGGCCATGTCCGCGGCGGGGTTGTCGGCCGTTTCAGATGGGCGGTTCATCCTGGGACTGGGCGTGGGCAACCGGACCTCGGTGGAAGACGGACATGGGGCGGCCTACCGCCAGCCCATCGAGCACCTGCGAGACATGGTTCAGATCGTGCGCGGCCTGCTGCGGGGTGAGGAGGTCAGCTACCAGGGGGAGGCTATCAGCGTGAACCGGGCCTCGCTGGGAGACGCCGCGCCTCAAGGCAAGGTGCCCATCTACATCGCGGCCCTGGGTCCACGCATGTTGCAACTGGCCGGGGAGATCGCCGACGGCGTCTTGCTGAGTTGGACCGCCGCAAGCTACCTGGAGCAGGCCATCAAACTGGTGCGGGACGGCGCAGCCAAAGCCGGACGCGACCCCTCCGAGGTGGAGATATCGGGTTACCTCCGGGTTGCCGTGACCGGCGATCCGGCGGCGGGGTGGGCCAGCTTGCAGAGCGAGATCGCCCGGTATGCGGGCAGCGCGCATTACCGGTCATATTTCCAGTACACCGGGTTTATTCGGGAGATGCAGGGAGCGGAGTTGTTCAGGGAACATGCCGGCAATCCAGCCACTGCCGCGGCCATCGGCGAGGACATGCAACGGGAACTGGGCGTGGTCGGCGCCGCCGAGGATGTCCGGTCCCGGCTGGAGGAACTGCGTAAGATGGGGCTGGCCAAGCCCATCATCGCACCGCTGCCGGTGGGAGACCTGATGGAATCGTACGAACGCACCATCCGGGCGCTGGCGCCCTAGCGCATCAATCACCGAAGATGGTCGTAGACGACAAGTTTTGCCTTAATCGAACCGGCGTATAGAGGGAAGTATGTCCTCCGTAGTGGTCTTCATCTTCGATGGGCTCCAGCCGGCCCAGGTCAATCCCCGGCTGATGCCCAATCTATCCGCCTGGGCCGCCGGCGGGGTGACCTTCGCCAATCATCACTCGGTTTTTCCCACCGTGACCCGGGTCAACGCATCCAGTATGGTCACGGGCCTGAATCCGGGAGGGCATGGCCTGGCCGGGAATAGGCTGATGATCAGGGACTTCGACCCGGAGCGCGCCATGTCGGCGATGGAGCCTGAGTTGACTCAGGTTGCCAGGGCCGGGACGCCGGTCCTCCTGGCGCCCACGATGGCCGAGATTCTCGCCCAGCACGGGCGCGAGTACGTGGCGATCGGCGTCGGGACCAGCGGGAACGCCTACCTCCACAATCCTACGGCGGGCGATTCAGGAGACCGCTCAGGCGGCGCGACCATACATCCGGCCTTCGCTCTTCCCAGAGAACTGCACGAATTGCTGACGGACCGGTTCGGTCAATGGCCGGAAGAATCCAGGCCGAACACCCCCAGATTGGCCCATGCCATGAGGATCCTGACCGAGTACGTACTCCCCGAGCGCAGGCCCGCGGTGTCCCTGATCTGGTCGTCGGAGCCGGACAAAGCTCAGCACGCCGCCGGGGTTGGGTCCAGCCTGTCCGATGCTGCCATCAAAGAGGCGGACGGGCAGTTTGGGGACCTGATGCGATGGCTGGAGAAAGATGGCCGCGCCGAAGATACCGACGTGATCGTGGCGTCTGATCACGGATACTCGACCATCTCCGAAACCGTCAACGTCGAAGCATTGGTAAAAGAAGCCGGCTTCCCGCCTGAAAGCAAGGCCGGTGGGGTGATAGTAGCCCAGAACGGTGGCGCGGCCCTCTTCTATACCCCGCCCGGGGACATCGGCACGGCCCAGCGGTTGGCGGCCTGGCTGATGGCGCAGCCCTGGTGTGGGACCATCACGGCGTCCGATGCTGTTGCCGGAATACCGGGGACGCTGCCGGCCTCCCTGGTGGGGAACCAAGGCCCACGGGCGCCCGAGCTAACGGTCTCTTTTCTCTGGGATTCGTCGCCCAACGGGGCCGGCTACGACGGCAGGGTCTACGCCACCGGGGGCGAGCCTGGCACCGGGCAACATGGGTCGATGAGCCGGCATGAGATGCATAACATCCTGTTCGCCGGCGGCCCGAGCTTCAGATCGAATCTCAAGCTGGACACCCCGTCCGGCAACCTGGACCTGGCGCCCACCATACTGCGGATACTGGGCATCTCCGGGGACTGGGGCATGCACGGGCGGGTGCTGGAGGAGGCGCTGGCCGATGGTCCCGACGCCGGCGGTCTGAACTGGTCCACCGAACTGCACCATGCCGAACATAACCTGGGCCAAAAGGTCTACCGGCAACAGATCAAGATATCGCGAGTGGGCGCCGCCTCATATGTCGATGAGGGCAACCGTGTGGGTGCGGAATGAGCGGCCACGGCGCCGGTCATTCTGAGGCTTAAGACGAAGAATCTTGTTGTCCGAAAGGCGATTGTGCCGGAGCAATGGGACCATTCGCTCGTCCCGATGCGTCGGGATGAACTCGGGGTGACAGCGTGGTCGCGTTGGGTGGGTCCTTCGACAGGCTCAGGACGAGCGGTTAGAGAGGAGAGATTCCCAGAGAGTCCCAAGCCATCTGGCGAAGGTCTTGAGGCATGAAAACGCGGCTGAGCCGCCCGCCTAGCGGAACATTTTCATCAGGGAAAGGGGGTTGCGGGACTTGGCCATCTGCTTCATCAGCTTCTGAGTCTGACGGAACTGGTTCAGCAGTTGGTTCACGTCCTGGGGGGTGGTGCCGCTGCCCCGTGATATGCGGCGGCGGCGGCTTCCGTTGAGGATCTCGGGACGTTGCCGTTCCTGGGGCGTCATGGACCGGATGATGGCCTCGATGCGGTCCATGCGGCCGTCGTCCAGGTCGCCCATGGGCATCTTCTTACTCAGTTGGCTCATCCCCGGAATCATCTCCATCACCGATGACAGGGAGCCCATCTTCCGCACGTTTTGGATCTGGCTCAGGAAATCTTCCAGGTCGAAATTGGCCTGGCGGAACTTCTTCTCCATCTCCGCGGCCTGTTTCTCGTCCACGGCCTCCTGGGCCTTTTCGATGAGGGTCAGGACATCGCCCATGGCCAGGATTCGGGACGCCAGGCGGTCCGGGTGGAAGGCCTCCAGGCCGTCGGACCGCTCGCCGACGCCCATGAACTTGATGGGGAT
>JACZXN010000180.1 GCA_022571575.1 Chloroflexota bacterium
CACCTGCTCCGTTTGTATCAATTCGAAACTCATCGCTTCAGTTACTCCCCTGCTCTACCCAGAATCATTTATCGGAATAGTTCTCGATCTCGCGGCCCGGAAAGGGAGCAAGCCCGCTCCCGGCGCATCGCCTTGCGAGGTCTAATAAACCATACCAGGCCCGCAAAGTAAACTTCTCACCCCCTCCTTCCCTCCCGCCTTCCCGTGCTGTAACCTAGCCCCAAATCCTGGTCCCCAGTTCTGGTGTGGAGGCAGACATGAAGGCGATACGGGCGTATGAGATCGGCGGACCCGACGTTCTGAAGCTGGAGGATGTCCCCGAGCCCACCCCGGGCCCCGGTCAGGCCGTCATCGACATCAAGTCCATCGGGGTTAATTACACCGACGTTTCCAGCCGCAAGGGCACCAACCCACCGGCGAGCTTTCCCTGGACGCCGGGACGCGAAGCCTGCGGCGTGGTCACCGCCATCGGCGAGGGAGTCAGCGAAGTGGTGGTGGGAGACCGGGTGGCCTACGCCATGCACACCGGCTCCTACGCCGAGCGGCAGGCCGTGCCCTCATGGCTGCTGGTCCGCATCCCCGACACCATGGACTTCGCCACCGGCGCGGCGTCCCTGCTCCAGGGCATGACCGCCCACTTCCTGGTCTTCGGCATCACCCGGCTCAATCCCGGCGACCAAGTACTGGTCCACGCCGGCGCCGGCGGGATGGGTCTGCTGCTGATCCAATTGCTGAAGCGTCTGGGCGTCCACGTCTTCACCACCGTTTCCACCGAGGCCAAGGCGGAGATGGCCAAGCAGGCCGGGGCCGACCAGACGATCCTCTACACCCAGCAGGACTTCGAAGAGGAGATCAGGAAGGCCACCAACGGCGAGGGTGTGCACCTGGTGCTGGACGCGGTGGGTCAGACCACCTTCGAGAAGGGTTTCAAGTGTCTGGGCCGCCGGGGTTACATGGTCCTTTACGGTCAGGCGGGCGGGGCGGTGACGGACACCAATACCCGCGCTCTGCAGAACGGCTCCCTGTATCTGACCCGGCCCAGCCTGGGTGACTACACGGCCACCCGCGACGAGCTGCTCCAGCGGGCCCAGGAGGTCCTGGGCTGGGTGCAGTCGGGCGAGCTCAAACTGCACATCGGCCTGACCCTGCCCCTGGCCGAAGCGTCGGAAGCGCACCGCCAACTGGAAGGCCGGGAAACCGTGGGCAAGATCCTCCTAACCCCGGGCTGACCAGGCTGAGCCTGGACCCAAATACCTCCGGCCAAGCTGAGCCTGGACCCAGATACCTCCGGTGGCGGGGTATGGACTGTTTGCGGGCCACGCCTGAAACACATCCGTTCGTGGTGAGCCCGTCGAACCATCGCTACGGATGGGTCTGTTTCATTCAACTTGATACTTGACTGATGCGCATCCTTCGACGCGCTCAGGACGAACGGATCGGTCCCCTTTTGCCTTGCCCCGTCCGTGTGTCACTGGGCCGTCCAGCCGCCGTCGATTACCAACTCGCTGCCGGTGACGAAGGACGACTCGTCGGAGGCCAGGTACAGGACCCCGTAGGCCACATCCTCGGACTCGCCGTAGCGGCCCAGGGGGATGCGCGAGACCATCACCTGCTGCACCGCCGCGTCGGACCGGCGCGCCTCGGTCATGGGGGTGACGATGGGGCCGGGGTGAACCGAGTTGACCCGGATGCCCTCGGATGCGTACTGGATGGCCGCCGACTTGGTGAACAGCCTGACCGCTCCCTTGGACGCCTGGTACTGAGGGCTGCTCTCCTTCATGCCCACCAGCCCCAACTGGGACGAGATGTTGATGATGGAGCCGCCGCCGGCCTTCCGCATCTCGGGGATGGCGGAGCGCGTGCCGAGGAACACCCCCTTGGCGTTGATGTCCATCACCCGGTCCCAATCGGCCACGCTGGTCTCTTCGATGGTGCCCCTGGCGCTGACTCCGGCGTTGTTCACCAGCACGTCCAGCTTGCCGTAACGTTCCACCGCCTCCGAAACCGCCGCCTTCCAGTCCTGCTCGCTGGTCACGTCCAACCGCACGAAGACCGCGTCTCCGCCGTCTCCGGCGATCTTTTCCACCAGACGGCGCCCCTCTTCCTCCAGCACGTCGCCCACCACCACCTTGGCCCCTTCTTTGACGAAGAGCGCCGCCTCAACGGCGCCCATGCCCCGGCTGCCGCCGCTGATGAGGGCCACCTTTCCCTGTAAACGCATGGTTGGGCTCCTTGGAGTTGAAGTTGGTATGGGGGCCGTCTCTCCGCTAATACCTGGTCTGCTGACTCATCGTTTGGAAGGTGCCGGGGTGAACGGCGGTCAGGCCTGCGTCCACCGGCAGGCAGATGCCGGTGATCCAGCGGGCTTCGTCGCTGACCAGGAACAGCGCGGCGTAACCAACGTCCCAGCCGGTGCCCTCGGTCTTCAGCGGAGCGGCCTGGGCGCGGAACTGGCGCAGGTCGTCGTTCATGCGCGGGGCCACCATGGGCGTGTAGACCAAGCCGGGCGCGATGGCGTTGACCCGGATGTTGTCCGCGGCGTGGTCCGCGGCCATGGAGAAGGTCAGTCCGATCACCCCCGCCTTGGAGGTCGTGTAGGGCGTGCTGCTGTGGGCGCGAAGTCCGGCGATGGAAGCGATGTTGATGATCGCCCCGCCGCCGCCGCTGGCGATCATGTGGGGAATGGTGACCTTGCTGGCCAGCATGATGGTCTTCAAGTTGACCGTCATGACCCTATCCCAGTCCTCTTCGCTCACCTCCACCACCGTGCCGCGTTGCGAGATGCCCACGTTGTTGTCCAGGATGTCCACCCGGCCGTATCGCTCCATGGCCGCCTGAACCATCCGTTCACAGTCCTCCAGCTTGGTCATATCGCCCTGGAGGGTCGAGGCGACGCCGCCCTCTTCCTGGATGAGCTGGAGGGTCTCGCGGGCCCGGTCTTCCTGGAAGTCCACCAACAGCACCTTGGCCCCTTCCCGAGCGAACAGGATGGATGCCGCCTTGCCGTTGCCCACTCCCTCGCCGCTGGAACCGGCGCCGGTCACGATCGCCACTTTGCCTTCAAGTCTGGGGGGTCGGTCCACCATCTATCGCACCTCCGGAATCACCGCTGAAATTACCGCTGAAATTACCGGCGGTCCTTGGATACGATGTCACGTCCGAGAATCAGCGTAAAATCGCAGACCGGCCAGTTTTACACGGGGGTACAATCCAGGAAAGCGTGACCGTTGTCAAGATAGGCGGACCGCCCAGCGGAATCCGTCGTGCAGCCCAATCACTCTGCACGGTTTCTTGACTCCACCGGAGCGGCACCTTACACTGGTAGTGACACAATAGGTGCGCCTGAAAACCGGCCCACCGGGACGTATTACTGCATGCAGGACCATCTCAACCGCGGCACGGACGTTGCCCTTTTCATCGACTGGGAGAACTTCAAGATCAGTCTGGCCGTGGGCCACCGCACCCCCAACGTTTCCGCTTTAAAAGAAGAAGTCTCCAATTACGGACGCGTAGTGATCGCCAAGGCCTACGCGGACTGGGTCACCAGGGCCCCGGAACTCCGGGGCGCCAGTCAGTTCCTCAACGACCCTCCCTCTCTCTACGCCGCCGGCATCGAACCGGTGTTCGTGCCCACCAGGGCCCCCTCACCCGGCGCCACCAATGCCAACGGCATCCGAACCGGGCGCATCAAGAACAGCGTCGACGTCAAGATGACCGCCGACTGCATCGAGATCGCACATTCGTACCCCAACATCGGCACCTACGTGCTGGTCTCCGGTGATTCCGATTTCATCCACGTGGTGAACGCCCTCCGGACCATGGGCAAAAAGGTGATCGTAATCGGCATCTCCTGGAGTACCTCGCGCCGGTTGGCAGACCAGGTGGACACACTGGTGCTCTACGACGTGGACGTTGACCCCGTGGTGCCTCCTGAGGCGGCCTCAGAGGCCAGCTCTTCCGGCAAAACGGCCTCCGATCCATCCCCTGACCAGAAGGCCGCCGGCGACCTGCAGGATATGATTCGGGCCATCGAAGAGATAATCCGGGATGAGCGCAAGGCGGGGGGCAACCCGCTTCTGACCTCCATCAAACAGCGTCTGATGCGCCGCTATCCCGACTTTGACGAGAAGAAGCTGGGCTACTCGGGATTCAAACGGCTGATGGCCAGAGTGGCGCAGGATGGCAATATCCGGCTGATCACCGCCGGCCTTGTCGACTGGGCCATCATGGCCAACGAGGACATCCCCGAGGGCGCCACCGAAGCCACCTTCTCCAGCCCCGGCTCCCGGCTGGGACGCCGCCGGGGCCGGCTCCCCCGCTCCAGGCAGAAGGAGACCGAAACCCCGCCGAAACCGGAAGCCGTGGAACCAGAGCTTGCCGATACCGACAACACCCGGGGGGCCCAGGAAGCGGTGGTGGCCGTCTCCACCAATGGACAACATGACGATGAGGGCCGCCTGGGAGACGACCTGAGAGACAACCGGGAAGACAATACCGAGGCGTACGCCACTCCCACATCTCCCTTTGGCGACAACACGGAACTGAGCCAGGCGATACAGGACGCGATCAGCGGCCTGGGCATGCCCGCCGAACCGGACGACGGTCTGCTTGCGGAACGCGTCTCGGACCTGATCGTCATGGCCAATACCCTGGAGCACCAGGAAGGCGTCAGTCACGTGGCCTTCAACTTCCTGGTCACCGAGATCTGCGACGCCCTGACCCAGGGTCTGGACGCCGGGCACCCGGAGATCACCCAGCGGTGGGGACAGGCCAGTTCCCGCACCTACGTGAGCAAGATACTCCG
>JACZXN010000181.1 GCA_022571575.1 Chloroflexota bacterium
GGAAGCCCGAGCAGATGGCCGACCCCGGCTTCGGCGGCATCCGCCTCTTCTGGCCCCGGTCCACTGACGGCTCGACGCCCGTCCGGGATGGGTCGAAAGCGGTCCTGGACGCCATCCAGCAAACGCGGCAGATCGCCCAGCGTTACAGCGGCACGGCGGTGGTGGAGGTCTGTCCGCTCCGGGTCAAGGGCCAGATCGACGTGTGGGGAGACCCGCCCGACAGCCTGGCCATCATGCGGCGCATCAAAGACAAGTTCGACCCAGATGGGATACTCAACCCCGGCCGGTTCTTGGGAGGCATCTAGATGACCCAGCCACCGACTATATCAACCAGCGGGTTCACCGGCCCCGACGCCCCGGCCGAGTCCGACCTCTACCGCTGCGTCCACTGCGGGCTGTGCCTCAGCTCCTGCCCCACCTACGTGGAGACGGCGCTGGAGATGGAGTCGCCCAGGGGCCGCCTGGCGCTGATGAAGGCGGTGAACGAGGGGCGGGTTGAGATCACCCCCAGGATCGTTTCCCACTGGGATATGTGTCTCCAGTGCCGCGCCTGCGAGGCGGTATGCCCCTCGGGCGTTCCCTACGGCCGCATCATGGAGCGCACCCGCGCCCAGGTCCGGGCGGCCGGACTCCAGTCCAAGGAGCTGCGGCGGATCAGCCGGTTCTTCCTGCGGGCCGCCCTGCCCCATCCCCGGCGGCTGCGGTTCGGCGCACACCTGATCCGTCTTTACCAGCGGTTCGGCTTCCAGAAGCTGCTCCGGCTGTCCCACCTGCTCTACCTGGCGCCCGGCGGGCTCGCCAGGTTGGAGGCCCAATTGCCTCCGATGAGTGAAGAATTCTTCGGGCCGTCAGACACGGTCCACCCGGCCCAGGGCCAGAAGAAGATGACCGTCGCCCTGCTGTCCGGCTGCGTCATGCCCTTGATGCAGGGCCCGACCATGGAGGCCACGGTGCGGGTGCTGACCCGGAACGGCTGCGATGTGATGGTGCCCTTAGGCCAGGGTTGCTGCGGGGCGCTGAACGGCCACGCCGGCGACCTGGACGGCAGCCGCGCCATGGCCCGGGCCAACATCGACTCGCTGATGGCCGCCGGAGTGGAGCGGGTGGTCACCTCGTCGGCCGGCTGCGGTTCCAGCATGAAGGATTACGCCGAATTGCTGAAGGACGACCCCGGCTACAGCGCCAAGGCGGTCCGGTTCAGCGAGATGACCCAGGACGTGACCGAGTTTCTGGTGGGCCTGCCCTTTCAGGCGCCCACCGCAACCATCAACCGGAGGGTCACCTACCTGGACCCATGCCACCTGGCCCACGCCCAGCGCATCACCGCCGCGCCGCGGGAAATCTTGAACTCGATCCCCGGCCTGGAGCTGGTGGAGATGGAAAACTCCGACCTGTGCTGCGGCGGGGCCGGCATCTACTCAACGGTCCAACCCAACCTGTCCCAGCGGCTGCTCAAGCGAAAGATGAACGCCATCGACGCCACGGGAACCGAGGAAGTCATCACCGCCAATCCGGGCTGCATGCTGCAGGTGGAGCAAGGGTTCAAATCGAGGAAGACGACGGGCCGGGTCCGCCACGTGGTGGACATCCTGGACGAGGCCTACGCTCTGGAGCGGTCCTAAGAAAACGGACCTGAGCCGTACCCGATTTCACCGGATTTCACCGGATTTCAATGAAATGGAATCAAGCATCGTAGGGGCAGGTTTGAAACCTGCCCTTTTCCAATGCCAATGTGGTTGTCGAAACAATGGGACCATCGGGCAGAGGCATATCGGCACAGACAGGCATAGTAAAAAAACTCCAGCGCCGGAACTCGGGGTAGCCCACAAACACGCTGGTTGATACAGGCGTCATCCGTGCGTATCAGGGCGGGTTGGAAACCCGCCCCTACTGAGATTATGCCTATTGAGATAGAGCCCTTTCGTCTGGCCAAAGGGGATTAGTTCAAGGCCGCCTCTCTGGATTCCGGCCTTCGCCGGAAAGACGAAGGCGGAGCCGGTCAGCGCCCGAAAACCAGGACGAGGCGGGTAAACCCGCCTCGTTAAACCAACTGGATTGGAGTGCTCGCCTAGCTTCTAATCGCCGAAGGTCGCTATCGCCCGCTGGGCGGCGGACAGGCTGGCGCCGAAGGCCACTTCGTAGCCCTCTTTGGACAGGATGGTCTCCAGGGCGGAGAGCAGCGCGAAGACGTTCCTCTCCCGGGCCGACTCGCCCATGAGGCCGATGCGCCAGGCCTTGCCCCGGAATTCTCCCAGGCCGCCGCCGATCTCGATGTCGTAGTCGTCCAACAACGTCCGCCGCACCTTGGCGTCGTCGATGCCCTCTGGGACGGACACCGTGGTCAAGGGGTTCAACCGGTGACCTTCCTCGGCCAGCAGGGTCATCCCCAGGGCCTCCAGGCCGGCGCGAAGCCCGTCCGCCACCCTGGCATGCCGCTGGATCCGATTCTCCAGGCCCTCCTCCATCATCATGCGCAGGGCCTCCCGCAGGGCGTAGGTCATGTTGATGGGCGAGGTATGGTGATAGGCCCTGGTCTCGTTCCAGTAGGCCTCCAGGTCCTTGAGGTTGAAGTAGAAGCTCTGGACCTTGCTCTTCCGATTGCGGACCACGTCCATGGCGGCGGTGCTGAGGCTGATGGGGGCCAGTCCCGGAGGGGCGCCCAAGCACTTCTGGGTCGCGCTGTAGCAGACGTCGATGCCCCAGTCGTCCATCCTCATATCATGGCCGCCCAGAGACGTTACGGCATCGACGATGGCCAGCGCGCCGTGCTCGTGGATCACGTCGACCAACTCTTTCACCGAGGACAGCACGCCGGTGGACGTCTCGGCATGGACCACGCCCACGGCCTTGAGCCCCGAGTGCTTCTTGAGTTCGTCCCGCAGCATCTGGGGGTCCACCGACTTGCCCCAGGGGGTGTCCATCACATGCACGGTGGCCCCACAGCGTTCCGCGATATCGGCCAAGCGGATACCGAAATAGCCGTTCCGGCAGATCAGGACCGAGTCGCCCGGTTCGATGATATTGACGCAGGCCGTCTCCATGGCGCCGGTGCCGGTGGACGAGATGGGCAAGGTCATGTTGTTGCTGGTGTGGAAGACCTCGCGCAGCATCTCACAGACATCATCCATCACCTGGAAGAAAGCCGGGTCCAGGTGCCCCATCACGGGGTTGGCCATCGCCTGCAGCACCCGTGGATGGACGGTGCTGGGTCCAGGTCCCAGCAGCACCTTCTGGGGCGGCTGCAATTCTCTGGTGTAGGAGCTAGTCAAGGCTGACCTCCGGTCCCATGGACCTTGTCGTTGTTCTATCTTCTTGGACGCAGGGGCGATTCGGGCCCCTGGGCCGCGCCGTGGTTAAAGGACCGCCGAAACGCCGCCGTCCAGGTTCACCGCGATGCCGGTGAGGTAGCTGGCCCTCGCCGAAGCCAGGAAGGCGATGACGTCGCCGGCTTCCTCGGGCTCGGCCACGCGGCCCAGGGGCACGGCGCGCGCCTTGGCCAGTTCGTCGTAGAAGGTCTCGATGGACAGGTTGGGCTCCTTCTCGAGACGGGCGTCGTAACGGCGCTGGTGCTGGCCGCTCTTGACCAGCCCGATGCAAACGGTGGTCACCAGGATGTTGTCCTTGGCCAGGTCCTTGGACAGGCCCTTGGTGATGGCGATGCCGGCCGCCCGGGAGATGGAGGTGGGCATGGAAGACGGGCCGGGGGTCCGGCCGCCCAGGTTGGTCACGTTGATGATCCGGCCGCCGCCGACCTTCCGCATCTCGATGATGGCGTCCTGCATCAACCGGACCGCGGCCCAGACCTTCAGGTCAAAGTCCGATGTCCAATCCTCGTGGCTTACGTCTTCGAAGGGTTTGGCCATGGATGTTCCGGCGTTGTTGACTATGATATCGACGCGGCCGAAGTTGTCCAGGGCCGTCTTGATCATCGTCTGGGACGCCCCGTCCGAGGTTACGTCCAGCGACAGAGGAACTACCGAGCCCTCGGTGGCCGTCTTGATGTCCTGGACCGCCTGGTCCAGCACTTCCTGCCGGCGGGCCACGATCACAACGTTGGCCCCCTCTCTGGCCATGCTCAATGCCGCCGCTTTCCCGATCCCGTCGCTCCCACCCGTGATGATTGCCACCTTGTCCTGAAGGCCCATGTCCATAGCAGTTTCTCCTTTGTTTTTGACGGAAATCGAACCGGAATCGAGCCAGTGGCCCACCCAAAATCGCTCTGGCGAATCGGCAATCATTGTAGCACAGCGATTGCCCCTGAATTACGCCTGTTGGATCGTTTGCGGGAGCCTGAGTAAGAGGGTGAACAGACCAGGCTAAATCTGAAGTCCCGACGCCCGGGCGACGATGTCGATGTCTTTGTCGCCCCGGCCGCTGAGGCAGACCAGAACTATCTGGTCCGGCGTCAGCTTCTTCGCCAACTCGACGGCGGCGAACACCGCATGGGAAGACTCCAGCGCCGGAATGATGCCCTCGGTGCGGCACAGGAGATGGAACGCCTCCAGGGCCTGGTCGTCGTTGACCTCCCGGTACTCGGCCCTGCCCGAGTCCTTCAGGTAGCTGTGCTCGGGGCCAACTCCGGGGTAGTCCAGCCCCGCCGAGATGCTGTGGGTCTCCTGCACCTGCCCGTGTTCATCCTGTAGCAGATAGGACATGGCGCCGTGGAGCACGCCGGGCCGTCCGGCGCTGAGGGTGGCCGAGTGTCTGCCGGTATCGACCCCTTCGCCGCCGGCCTCCAAGCCGATCAGTCTCACGTCCTCATCAGGCACGAAGGGATGAAATATGCCGATGGAGTTGCTGCC
>JACZXN010000182.1 GCA_022571575.1 Chloroflexota bacterium
AGGGCTACGCCCTGTCGTTCATGGTGGAGGTCTTCTCCGGTCTGCTCACCGGTCTGGGTTTCGGCATCGACCCCGAAGCCCGGCACAACGACGGCGTGTTCATCGCCGCCTTCAACCTGGAGCATTTCCGCCCCCTGGAGGAGTTCAAGAAGGAGTTGGGCGATTTCGTGGACTTCGTCAAGGACTCGCCGCCGGCGGCCGGCTTCAAAGAGGTGCTCTATCCCGGTGAGATCGAATGGCGTAACGAGCAGACACGCCGCAAAGAGGGTATCTTCGTGGAGGACGAGACCTGGGCCCAGATCAGCGGTCTGATGCAGTCTCTAAACGTAGAAGGGGAAGTGGGCCGGCCGTAGCCAACCGCATTATTTACTTATCTAGCCCAGTGATATACGAGTGATTGAGATGAGTGGTCAAAATATCAGGGAGACCTATCTGGAAGCTGGGGAGTTCTTCGGCCGCGTGGTGGACCAGGTGGACATCGACGGCTGGGAAGCGCCGGCCCTGGGCGAGTGGTGCATGCGCGACCTGACCGGACACACCTACCGCGCCCTCACCACCGTGCTGAGCTACTCGGCGAAACCGGGGGACAAGGTTGAACTGGAGCGGCCGGTGGATTACTTCCTGAAAGCCTTTGAAGCCCTGGCCGACCCCAAACAGGTGGCCGAGCGGGGGCGGGCCGCCGGACTGGAGATAATCGACGACCCCAAGATGATGGTCCGCGGTTTCGCCATGTACGTCAAGAACAAACTGGAGGAGTTGAGCGACGACCACATCATGGCCACTCCCGTGGGCGGGATCCGGCTCATCGACTACCTCCCCACCCGGACCTTCGAGTTGATCATCCACACCATGGACCTGGCCATCGCCCTGGGCGTGAACGACGAACCCCCCGAGAACGGCCTCGAAACAACCATTCAGATACTGGGCCAATTGGCCCTATACCAGGGCCACGCCCCCGGCCTCATCCTGGCCGCCACCGGACGGCACGTCCTGCCCGAAGGTTTCTCGGTCCTGGGCTAGAGCGCAGCCCGCAGCTTCTGCAGCGCCGGGATCTTGCGGATCTTCGCCTCGTCCAAGTCCTCCCAATAGATGCCCGTGGGCCTGGGCGCTTCCCCCGTGCACCGGATCATCTCTTCCGGAGTGGCCACGTAATCCAGACTGACGTCGTGGTGGGTCCAGGGCAGTTCCCGGTCAAGCACCTGCATGGCGTGGACAGTGCTGACCACGGGAGTGTCGGGCCGCACCACCCCGGCCGCCACGGCCAGTCCGTATTCCAGATCGGCGAACCCTCCGCCCTTGCCCACCCGGGTGCCCAGGCGGTTCACGGCCACCGACCCGGAGATCACCAGGTCCACCGGCCTCATCTCCTCCACGCCGACGAGCCTGCCGTGACGGAAGGCGCCGGAGATGGTGGAGGCCTCCGCCGGCGAGACGCCCATGGCCGCCGGGTCCAACTCCACGAAGCATCGTTCCTGCTTCAGCCGGGGCACGGCCATGTAAACAGTCTTTCCCTCCTCCAGCGCCCGCTGGCGAAGCGGCCTTTGCGGTTTGTCGGGATTCCCCTTCAGCACCCGGGCCTCGCGCCAGACCGGCAGATCGAATACCCGTTGGGCCGCCTCTTCAGCACCCCTGAAATAGGGGATCCGGCCGTGGACTTTCTTGGTGTGGGCGGCACCGGCCCGCTCCATAGCTGACCAGACCAACTCCCGGACATCGTCTTTACTGATCATTTCATGCTTCTCATCCAAGGCTTTGAGGCCTGCTTCCGGCCGATGCGATTGCCGGTAAAAGCCTACCACAGCCCCACCCAGACCCAACGCGCACCGCCCTCATTCCCCTTTTCCCGCCGAGCGGCCGCGTTGCCCGCCCATGGGCCGTATGCTATAATTCACCGGACGTAAAAGAAGAGGAAAGAGAGAAGCGAACACACATCTGATGCTAGACGGAGAGACCAAAACGCGGATCATCAAGGAATACCAGATCAACGACAATGACACCGGTTCAGCCGAAGTCCAAGTCGCCGTGCTCACGGAAAATATCAAATCCCTAACCGGCCATCTGCGGGAACACAAAAAGGACGTCCACTCAAGGCGCGGACTTCTCGGCATGGTCTCCCAAAGACGAAGACTCCTCAAGTACCTCAACGCGGAAGACGTAAACCGCTACCAGACACTTATCGCCAGGCTGGGCCTGCGGCGATAGGCTCCCCCTTACGAACAACACCCTCCTAGGGTGTTGTTTCGCGTCTAGCTCTCACCCCATCTATCGATTGCGCACGCTTTTTATTGCGAGGTTGCCCTAGGCACATTATGGCTACAGAAATAGCTACCCCCAAGTCGGTCCAGAGCCAGATCGGCGACAAGACCATCACCATCGAGACCGGCAGATTGGCGAACCAAGCCCACGGCAGTGTGACCGTCACTTTCGGCGAGACCATCGTGCTCGTGACGGCGGTCATGTCCAGCAAACCCCGGTCGGAGGACATCGACTTCCTCCCTTTGACCGTTGACTACGAAGAGCGTCTCTACTCCGTTGGAAAGATCCCCGGCAGTTTCTTCCGCCGGGAGGGCCGCCCCGGACAGGACGGCACCCTGGCATGCAGGCTCACCGACCGTTCCATCCGGCCCCTGTTCCCCAAAGGACTGCACAACGACATCCAGATCACCACGACCATCCTCTCCTCAGACCTGGATAACCCGCCGGAGGTACTGAGCATGATCGGCGCCTCCGCCGCCCTCTCCATCTCCCAGATCCCCTTCAACGGGCCCATCGCCTCCTGCCGCATCGCCTACCTGGACGGTGAGTACATCATTCACCCCACCTACGAGCAGAGCAAAGAGAGCACCCTCAGCATGGTGGTCAGCACCTCCCGCGACGCCATCTTGATGGTCGAGGCGGGCGCCAATGAGGTCTCCGAGGAAGTGATCCTAGAGGCCATCCGCAAGGCCCAAGACGCCAACACCGCCACCATCCAGATCATCGAAGACCTGACCCGCCAGGTGGGCAAGCCCAAGGTGGAGGTCGAATACGACCAGGCCGGGGCCGACGCCCTGGTCGCCAAGGTCAAAGATATCGTGGGCTCCCGCTGGGACGACCTGCTCAGCAAGAACCCCGGCATGTACGATATGGACGACGGCGAGAAAGAGATCTCCGCGCTGGTCACCGAACAACTGAAGGACGACTACTCCAAGAACGACATCGCCGACGGTTTCAAAGCCGTCTTCCGCGAGGCCGTCCGGGGCCGCATCCTGCAACAGCACGTCCGTTCCGACGGACGGGCGCTGGACCAGGTCCGCCCCATCACCTGCGACACCGGCATCCTGCCCCGCACCCACGGCACCGGCCTGTTCACCAGGGGCGAGACCCAGGTGCTGTCCATCGTGACGGTGGGGTCCCTCAGCATGAGGCAGACCCTGGACTCGGTCGGCCCGGACAACACCAAGCGTTTCATGCACCATTACAACTTCCCGTCCTACTCCACCGGCGAAGCCCGGCGGGCGATGTCCCCCGGACGCCGGGAGATCGGGCACGGGGCCCTGGCCGAACGGGCCATACTGCCCGTCCTGCCCTCGGAAGACGACTTCCCCTACGCCATCCGGATCGTCTCCGAGTGCCTCAGCTCCAACGGCAGCACCTCCATGGGCAGCGTCTGCGGCAGTTCGCTGAGCCTGATGGACGCCGGCGTCCCCATCAAAGCGGCAGTAGCCGGTATCGCCATGGGCCTGATCACCGGTGATGACGGCGAGTACGCCATCCTAAGCGACATCCAGGGCCTGGAAGACTTCCTGGGCGATATGGACTTCAAGGTGGCGGGCACCTCTGAAGGGGTTAACGCCCTCCAGATGGACGTCAAGACCACCCATCTGACCTACGACATCCTGAAAGAGGCCCTTGAACAGGCGCGGCAGGGACGGCTCCACATCATGGGGAAGATGAACGAGGCCATCTCCGAGACCCGGAGCGAGATGAGCGTACACGCGCCCAAGATGGTCCGCATGAAGATCAAGGTCGAGAAGATCGGCGCGCTCATCGGACCCGGCGGCCGCGTCATCCGGGCCATCATCGAGGAGACCGGCACCACCATCAACGTGGAGGACGACGGCTCGGTGACCATCGGTGGCGTGGACCCGGTCATGCTGGAACTGGCCCAGTCCAAGGTGGACGCCCTAACCCGCGAGTTGGCGATCGGCGACATCTTCACCGGCAAGGTGGTGCGCCTCACCAACTTCGGCGCCTTCGTTGAATTGGTGCCCGGCAAGGACGGCCTGATCCGCAACGGCGACCTGGGCGAGATGGATGAGGAACTGACCGAGGGTCAGGAACTCACGGTCATGATTCGAGAGATCGATTCGCAGGGACGGGTCAACCTTTCCCGGAAGGCCCTATTCGGCGACGACAGCCCCCCGGCCCCGCGGACCGATTCCGGCCCTCCCCGTGACCGGGGCGGCGACCGGGGTGGACGAGGTGGGTTCGGCGGCGGTCGCGGCGGCGACCGGGGCGGTTCCCGCGGCGGCCCAGGCGGCCCTCGTGGCGGCGGTGGCCGTGGACCCGGTGGCCCGCCCGGCGGCGGCAGTTCCGACGGTGGACGCTTCCAAGGAGGCAACCGCTAGCCGGACCCGGTACCCGAACTTCGACAGCCCCGTCCTTTCGCGGAAGGACGGGGCTGTTTTGTTGCCCCCGGATTCACCGGGCTCGCCTGCGTGCTATCATCAGGGCCGAATCGGCTCGATAGTTGGCCCGATTGATGGAGCTTGGTTGATGGACGTAGGGGCAGGTTTCAAACCTGCCCCTACGTCTC
>JACZXN010000183.1 GCA_022571575.1 Chloroflexota bacterium
TCTCTGGTTGGCAGTTCGGCCGCCTATTCGGCGGGACCGTGGTGATCGAGACCATCTTCTTGATTCCTGGTATGGGGCGTATCCTGATTGAGGCAGTGCAGCACCGGGACTTCCCGTTGCTTCAGGCCGCCATCGTGATCATTGGCATGGCGATCGTTACGATCAACCTGTTGGTGGACCTGCTGTACGGATGGCTGGACCCCAGAATCAGGTATGCCTAAACCGATAGACGTATAGGATAGGACTGAGAAATGCTTGCGGACCAGACACAGGGCGGCGACGTCTTAGAAGCCCAACTAAGGGTACGGGCTAAACCACCGTTTCTCATAGCGGTATACCGGAACATCCTGCGGTTCGCTAGAATAAAACCGCTGGCTTTTGGCGGCGGCGTGGTCCTGCTGGCTATGATAATCATCGCCGTCTTGACCCGTTTCGCCGGGCTCGCTCCCTATGACCCACAAGAGGTAGGCATCGCCACAAAATTTGGCGCGCCCGGCTCCGACCTGATTTTGGGTACCGACCAGTTGGGCCGGGATATCCTGAGCCGGCTCATGTTCGGCGCCTGGGTGTCGCTTAAAGTGGGGCTGGTAAGCACCCTGATCGGCATCAGCGCAGGCACGATAATCGGGATTTTCAGCGCCTATATCGGTGGGCTCTTCGACCTTGTGGTCCAGCGGTTAGTCGATGCCATGATGGCTTTCCCGCCCATCATCTTGGCCCTTGGACTCATGGCGGCGCTGGGCGCCTCCGACAACAACGTGATCATCGCCCTGATAGCGATCTTGGTGCCGGGGGCGACGCGAGTGGTCCGGTCTCAAGCGCTCAGCATAAAAGAGTTGGACTATACCCTTGCGGCCAAGGCCATCGGCGCAACCGCCGGACGAGTGGTCTTGAAGCATATCTTACCCAATGTGATGGCCACGTATATCGTGTTGATAACCATCACCCTGGGCTTCGCCATCGTGGTGGAGGCTGCTCTCAGCTTCCTGGGCGTGGGCGTCCCACCCGACGTTCCCACCTGGGGCGGCATGATGCAACTGGGACGGAAATACATCGACATCACATCCTGGCTGGCCCTGTTCCCCGGCATCGCCATCGCCGTGGTGGTGTTCTCGGTCAACTTCCTGGGCGATGGCCTGCGGGACGTCCTAGACCCCAAGCTGCGGGGCCGTTAGCCGCCGCAAGCCCACGCTTGATACAGCCAAGAATAACGGCGGGTGATTTGCCCGCCGTTATTTTTCGCCTCACGCCAAACCGGTGATGACACCCAACTTGCCGCGGGCTATACTGGCCTAACCCGCCCAAAATGCCTGCCGGCGACTACGACAACAGGACGCCTCCATCTTGAACGACCACATCCTCGTCGATTCCAAATCCCCGGTGGCCACGGTTACCTTCAACCGCCCCAGCCAGCGGAACGCCATCAGCTTCGCCATGTGGCGTCAGCTTTCCGAGATCATGCAGAGGTTGGACGCCGACCGTGATGTCCGGGCGGTGGTGATCACGGGTGCCGGAAACGAGGCCTTCTCGGCCGGGGCCGACATCCAAGACTTCGACGAATACCGCTCCGACTCCACCAAGGGGCGGGGCTACAACGACGCCGTGAACCGGGCGTTGAAGACCCTTTCCGAGATGGCCACGCCCACCATCTCAATGATCCGCGGGTTCGCCGTGGGCGGGGGCTGTGAATTGGCGGTGGCCACGGACCTGCGCATAGCCAGCGACGACAGCCGGCTGGGCATTCCGGTGGGCAAGTTGGGCATCAGCATCGGCCACCGCGAGATGCGCGGACTGGTCAACCTGGTCGGCAAGGGCAACGCCCTCTACATCCTGCTGTCGGCCCGGCTGCTGGACGCCCAAGAGTCGCTGCGGATCGGGCTGGTCAACCAGGTGGTCAAGCCTGAGGAGCTCCACGATTACACCTACAAGCTGGCCGGGGAGATCGCGTCCCTGGCGCCCCTCTCCCATGCGGTGAACAAGCTGACCATGCAACAGGTGCAGGACAAGCCGTCACTGGAGGACCTTACGGAGGAGGAGGCCGACCTGCCCCTGACCCAGTTCGACACCAGGGACTACCATGAAGGCTATAAAGCCTTCTTGGAGAAGCGGCGCCCCAACTTCATCGGCGAATGATCGGCGGGCCGACACCCCACCTAGACGGAATAGACCTTTTGACAGCACCCTCGAAAAAAATCCGGGCCGACCGGCTGCTGGTCGAAAGGGGCCTGGCCGAGTCCCGCGAACAGGCCCAGGCGCTGATCATGGAGGGGGTGGTCTACACCCCTTCGGGCCGCGTCTTGAAGGCGGGCTCCACCCTTCCCGAGGGCGTGGAACTTGAGGTGAAGGGACGCCTGCCCTTCGTCAGCCGGGGCGGCGTCAAACTGGCCCACGCCCTCGATCAATTTCATCTCGACGTGACCGGACTGACCGCCCTGGACGTGGGCGCGTCCACCGGCGGGTTCACCGACTGCCTGTTGCAGCGGGGCGCCCAGCGGGTCTACGCGGTGGATGTGGGCCACGGACAGATGAATTACGGCCTGCGGCGGGACCCTCGGGTTGCCGTGATCGAAAAGACCAACGCCCGGTACCCCTTTGAACTCCCTGAGGCGGTGGACCTGGTGACCATGGACGTTTCGTTCATCTCCCTGACCCTGGTGCTCCCCGAGGCCGCCCGGCACCTGAAGCCGGGCTGTTGCATCGCCGCGTTGGTCAAACCCCAATTCGAGGCCCCCAAAGGCCAGGTGGGCCGGGGGGGCGTGATCAAAGACCCCAAGGTCCACGCCGCCGTGCTGGGTAAGATGGTCAACTGGTCCGTCGGACAGGGGTTGCGGGTCAGGGACATGTGCCGTTCGCCGATACAGGGTGACGCCGGCAACCGGGAGTTTTTCATCCTGCTGCAAAAACCGCCCGACTAAACGCCGATGATCAAGCGTCAAGAATCGATAGGAGTGCTCCAATGGACGTAAAAGAGATCGCGGAGATCCTCACCGCGCGGGAAAAGACCGTGTCGGTGGCCGAGGCCGACACCGCCGGACTGATCGGCTACCTGCTGGGCAGTATTCCCGGCAGCTCCAAGTATTTCCCCGGCGGCGTGATCGCCTACACCGGCGGCCTGAAAGAGAAGATATTGGGCGTGCCCGATGACGTGGCCCCCACCCACGGCACCGTGAGCAGTGAGATGGCCAAGGGGATGGCCCGAGGGGTGCGGGAGCTGACGGGCACCGACTACGCCGTGTCCACCACCGGCGTCACCGGCCCCGCCGCCGGACGGGCCGGCCTGCCCATCGGAACTTTCTGGATCGGCCTCTCGGTTAAAGACGGCGAGGACACGGCCATCGAACTCCACTTGGACGGGGACCGCGACGCCTGCAAAAGGGGCGCGGCCCAGGCCGCCCTGGACCTGTTGGGCGAAGAACTGAGCGCCTGAGCGCCTAAACTGAGGTTAAACCGCTTTCATCAACCGGTGCGATTAACCGGGCTCGAGGGTCTGCTCAGTTTCGCAATCTGCCTTGATGCGTTCCCAGTCATACCCCATGGGAATCATCTTAACCCGCCGCCAAGTCTCGGACTGGTCGGCGTAGTGGGGACTGCCGGGGTGCCCGGAACTGCCCAACGGGACCACCCATAGGGAGTTCTCCCAGTTGGAAGGGTCGTAGGAATAGCGGGCCACCGAAAGGCTGGTGACGGTGGCCGGATCCGCTGGAGAGTAGCCGCCCTGGAGCGGGGTGTCGCCGTCGCCGCTGGTGGGGATGGCGGGCGGGTCCAGCAGCTCCGCCAACTCGGGGAAGGCCGCCGAAAGGTTGTGCTTGGGCCGGGCCTGATGCACCCTCTCCCAGCGCCATTGGTCCATGTCCTCGCCCAGCCGGTCTTTCAGCGTGGCGACGGCCTTGGACAACGCCCTGGCCACCGCCGTGGGCCAGCTATCGCCCTGGGGCAGCAGAGAGCGGTCGTCCCGGCCGATCATCGCCACCAGTTGGGCCTTCAGCCGGTTGGAGAACGAACCCAAGCCCCGGTCCGCCGGGTGCCAGGCCTCCTCGGCCAGTTTTCCGGTCAGGTTGGTCTCCAAGACCTCTTTCAGCAGGGCGTCGCGCATGGCGCTGTAGATGGTCGGTTGCACCAGGCCCGCATCCATCTCCCCGTTCCAATCCAGAAGCCGGTCTCTGGCCGCCGCGCTGGCTTCGTCCTGGGGCTCCAGTTGCTTGACCACATCCAGATAGGCCAACGCGGGTATGGAAACCTTCTGGGCGTGCACCTGGGCCATGTCCTCAGCCGTGGGCCGGTGCAGGGACCTCAGGCCCTCGGTGACCCGCTTCACCCTGAACTCCGGGGTGAAGTCGATGGCGATGTAATGGGGGTAATCGTCGCCCACCGGACGGTTGTTGGCGGTGGCGATGTAGCCCTCGGGCGGATTGATCGACACCGGCAGTTCATCGAAGGGTATGTCCCCTTCCCACTCGTGCTCCCCCGTCCAACCCGGCACCGGCAGCCACCCGTTGACCCGAGACCGTATGGGGATGCGCCCGCGGCAGAGATAGCCCATGTCGCCGTGGATGTCGGCGAAGAGCAGGTTGTTGCAGGGGTCAACCCAGTCCCGCATGGAGTCGATCAGCCCCCGGCTATCCTCGGCCCGCAGCATCCGCCAGAGTATCTTCGGCCAAGTTGACGGCTTCTCGGTGGCGGTGTACTTGAAGGCCAACCCGGCCCCCTGGGCCGGGTCGCCGGCGATCACCGGGCCGTGCTGGGTGACGGTCACCGTGGTATGGATGTCGGTTCCGCCCCGGACCTTGAT
>JACZXN010000184.1 GCA_022571575.1 Chloroflexota bacterium
GAACGACATCAAGCGGGTCTTGGCCTACTCCACCATCAGCCAATTGGGGTACATGATGGCCGCCCTGGGGATGGGGCTCTACGGCGCGGCGATATTCCACCTGTTTACCCACGCCGCGTTCAAAGCGCTGCTTTTCCTGGGCGCGGGCAGCGTCAGCCACACCACCGGCACCTTCAACATGCGATACATGGGGGGCCTTCGCCGTCAGATGCCCATCACCTATTGGCTGATGGTCATCGGCGGGTTGAGCCTGGTGGGGATCGTTCCGCTGGCCGGGTTCTGGAGCAAAGACGAGATCCTGCTGGGTGCTTGGAACGGCAACGCGCTGCTTGAGCCCTGGGTCAGCCGGACGGTGGCGGCCGGACTTCTGGCCGGGGTGGTGCTCACCGGGTTTTACACGTTGCGGATGATATTCATGACGTTCCACGGCGAGTTCCGGGGCGGCGTGGAGCAGGAGATGGAAGATGCGGGCCAGAGCGCAGCCCCCGCCGGCGCCGGCCCCAGCCCTGCTTCTGACGGAAGGCATCTTCACGAGTCCCCCTGGGTGATGGTCGTGCCCATGATGGTGCTGGGGATCGGCGCGGTGCTGGCCGGCTTCTTGGCCAACCCCCAATGGTTCGGCCTGGCCGTTATCCCCAAACACTGGATCACCGAGTTCTTGCTGCACGGCCTGGAGGCCAACGTCCTGGAAGGGGCGTTGCGTTTCGGCACGCTGGACTTCAACCCGTTGATGGCCCTGGTTTCCACCGCCATCGCCCTGGCCGGCATTGGTGCGGCTTACCGGCTTTACGCAACGCGAAGCGGGCGGGAAAGGGACCCGCTGGAAAAGGCGGGCCCGGTGCATCTGCTACTGAGCCAAAAATATTACCTGGATGCCCTGTACGAGGGCTTGGTGGTGCGCCGGATCTTCTACCGTGCTTTCGCCGGGACCGTGGACTGGTTGGAACGTAATCTGGTAGACGGTTCGGTAGACTTTTTGGGGTGGATATTCCGAAATTTCGGTCCCCTGGTCTTGTCTCGCCTGCAAACGGGACAGGTGCAGACCTACGGCGCGGTGGTCGCCCTGGGCGGGTTGGCCATTCTCCTGGGGTTCTTATTAACGTGAGGCACGAGCTGACAGCTAACATTGGCCAGTCATCAGCTTTAAACCGGTGGCTGATCGCCGAATGCTGAGAGCCGATCGCTACAAGGTGAGTAATTGATTTCGGGTTTCTCGGGTCTTTTAACGGCCACGGTGTTCCTGCCGGCGGCGGGAGCGTTGGCCATATTGCTACTGGTCAGGGGCGACCGGAACATACGCGTGTTCGCCGTGCTCATCGTGGTGGCCGACCTGGTCCTGTCCCTGCTGGTTTTCGGGCTGTTTGACCGGGGCGAGGGCGCGGCGCGGTTCCAATTCATAGACCGGTTCCCCTGGATACCCGGTGAGATTCTGCAGGCCAGCTTTTTCCTGGGTGTAGACGGCCTCAGCGCTCCCCTGGTGGCCCTGACCGGATTGTTGGGACTGTGCGCGGTATTCGTTTCCTGGCATATCAACGTCCGGGTCCGCGAGTATTTCGTGTGGCTGTTGCTGCTGCAATCCGCCGTGATGGGCGTTTTTGCCTCTTTAGACCTGCTGCTTTTTTTCCTGTTCTGGGAGTTGGAACTGGTGCCCATGTACATGCTCATCTCCATATGGGGCACCGGCCGCAAAGAGTACTCGGCGATGAAATTCCTGATCTTCACCATTCTGGGCAGCGCCTTCATGCTGGTGGGGATCGTGGCGGTGTTCCTGACGCCGGGGGTGGGCACCTTCGACATGACCCTTCTGTCGACGCCGGGAACCATGTTGACCGGGGCCAGCGTATTGTTGCCCATGGGCGGACTTTTCTGGCTTTTCTTGGTGGCATTCGCCATCAAACTTCCCAGCTGGCCGTTTCACACCTGGCTGCCCGATGCCCATACCGATGCTCCCACGGCCGCCAGCGTGATGCTGGCCGGGGTTTTGCTGAAAATGGGCGGCTACGGTATTTTACGTATCAACGTGGGCATGTTTCCCGGCGAGACCGAAAAATTCGCCTGGGCGCTGGTGGCGTTGGGGGTGATCAGCGTCCTGTACGGGGCGGTGGTCACGCTGCGGCAGACCGACTTGAAACGGCTGATCGCATATTCCAGTGTCAGCCACATGGGATTGGTGATGCTGGGAGTGGGATCGGTGGGAATATCCCAGGGGGAGTTGACCTCGGCCGGCCTGAACGGGGCGGCGTTGCAGCTTTTCACCCACGGGACCATCACCGGCCTTTTGTTCGTGGCCGTGGGGTTGGTCTACGATAAAGCCCATACCAGGTTCATCCCCGACCTGGGCGGTCTGGCCGGGCGGATGCCGGTGGTGGCGGTCGCCTTCATGATCGCCGGTCTGGCTTCCCTGGGGCTGCCTGGGCTCAGCGGGTTCGTGGCGGAACTGCTGGTATTCCTGGGCGCGTTCCGGGCCTACCCCATCGCCACCGGCCTGGCGGTGTTGGGAATAATATTGGCGGCCGGATATATCCTCTGGATGATCGAGCGCTCCTTCTTTGGAGCCCCCAGGGACCGGTTTGCCGACATCGCCGACGCCTCGCTGGTGGAAGCGGTCCCCCTGGCCGTGCTGACCGTCGCCATCGTGGGGGTTGGCGTATACCCGGCTGTCCTCACCGACCTTTTCCAAATCGGCCTGGACCCCATGGTGGCCATGTTCAACGGGGGTGGCTAGCCGCCTAGCCGTTATATGTCCCTTTACGACTTTTACATAATATCGCCCTACGCGGCCATGGCCGGCGCCGCTATCTTGGTGATCGTGCTGGACTTGGTTTCGTCTAAAAAAGCCCTGCTTCCCGCCGCCGCCGTATTGGCCCTGATGGCGCCTCTGGCCCTGACCCTGATCCAGTTGTTCGACCTGGGTGAGTCCTCCAATCTGTTGGCGAATACCGCCTCCGCCGGGGCCACGGCCAGCGTTTTATTGGGAAGTCTGTCGGTGGACCGGTTCGCCCTGTATTTCAACTTTTTGATCATTGCCGCCACGGGTTTGGTGGTGCTGGCGTCGGCCGATTACGTTGGCCAGATGGACCGGTTCCGGGGTGAGTATTTCGGCCTGATCCTTTTTTCGGCCACCGGCATGATGTTGCTGGCGGGGGCCACCGAGTTGATCACGATATACATCTCCCTGGAGCTGGCCACCATGCCTCTGGCCGCGCTTGGGGCGTTTTTGATGACTTCCCGCTCCACCGAGGCGGGCATGAAGTTCCTGATCATCGGGGCATTGAGCTCGGCGGTGATGCTCTACGGGATGGCGTTGATCTTTGGGTTCACCGGCAGCACCACTTTGGAAGGCATCGCGGCCGTGGTGGCCTCTCCGGCGCAGGAAGACGTGGCTTTTGGCAGCTATGCCGTCCTGGTGGGGTTCGTCCTGATGCTGGTGGGATTTGGCTTCAAGATATCCGCGGTGCCGTTCCAGATGTGGGTGCCCGACGTGTATGAAGGCGCCCCTACCACCGTTGTCGCATTCCTGTCGGTGGCCAGCAAGGCAGCTGCGTTCGCCATATTGCTGCGCGTCCTGTTCACCGGTTTTTTCGACGTGGGGTTGGAGTGGGCCGGGTTGATCGCCGTCATGGCCGCCGCCTCCATGACCGTGGGCAACCTTATGGCCATCGGCCAAAACGACATCAAACGGTTGCTGGGGTATAGCACCATTGCCCAGGCCGGTTACATATTGGTGGGCGTGGCGGCGGGAGTAAAAAGCTCGGGCGACGGATCTGGGGCCCTGGAATTTGCCGCCATCGGTCCCGGCAGCGTTTTGTTCTATCTGGCGGCGTACACCGCGGCCAACCTGACCGCCTTCTTTGCCGTCATCGCCATCAGCAACCGGACCGGCGGCACGCGCATCGACGACTTCGCCGGGTTAGTGCGGCGGGCGCCGGTGTTGACGGTGTCGCCCGTGATCCCGATCCGTCCGTCCCGGTCGTCACGGTGGGTGGTGACGATCAGGCCACTGTTGATGCCGGTGTGCATCCGGAGGGCCTGCCCGATCCGCTCCTCCACCTCTCCGCTCACCTCTCGCACAAAGTCGTGCACAGCCGACGCGGCGCGGACGGCGGTTGGCTGGCGGCCTGGTCTGGCTGTGCGGCAGTCGGGTGATCGGGGACTTCGCTCATGACGGACTCCGGATTCGTGTAGCAAGATTCTCGCCAGTTGGGACGGCTCGCGGCGCCCATCGACGCGCCGCCGTCGAAGCAGCTTAGAGTCTATCGCGACGGCGTGCGCAACGCGAACCGCTGAGACGATTCGGCGAGTGGCACTGACCGGCGTTAGCAGACGCCTACCACGGTCGGCCTGGCGCCGATATCATCGAGCAATGCTTTGGCCGCGTCGTGATCGCGATGCCGGCTGCACAGACAGCAACCAGCGGGACGCATTCGCCATGCAATTGGAACTTCTGCTCTCGAACGAACAGCGCGTGCTGCCGAGCATGAGGGCGTTCGTACGCGAGGCGCTTGCGCAGTTGCCCATGGAGCCGGCGGACGGGGCGGAGTTGGCGAAGCTCGTTGTCGCGGCGGTCGAAGACGCCGTGGAACATGCTTATGGTCCGGGCGAGGAAGGTTCGGTCAAACTCGTGATCCAGGAGAAAGACGGCCGGCTCGAGATTCGCGTGCGCGAGATCGGGCTCGATCGCTTCGGGACAGACGCGATCCGCCCCGGAGAGCCGCTGTCGAACCTGGAGTACGTGCTGCTGCCGCTGTATATGCACCATCGCTTCCA
>JACZXN010000185.1 GCA_022571575.1 Chloroflexota bacterium
TGGAGCGTTTTCGTCTGGATCACGGTGGCCTTGACCGGGGTCCGGACCCTGGGCATGGCGGCCAACCGCTTCTTCCACCGGAAGGAGGACGCGCTCAACCCTCGCACCGCCAACCGCCACCTGCCCCGGGGGCTGTTGATGCCCTGGGAGGTGGTCGGCCTGATGGTGATCGGCGCCGGTGTGTTCTTCTACGCCACGGCCCAGTTGAACAGTCTGGCCCTGGCCCTGGCCCCGGTGGCCGCCGCCTACGTGGTCCTGTATTCTTTCGCCAAGTACCGCACCTGGGCCTGCCACTTCTTCTTGGGCTGGGCCCTGGCCATCTCTCCCTCGGCGGCGTGGATCGCCGTCACCGGCTCGCTGGCTCCTCAGGCGGTTCTGCTGTCGGTGGTGGTCGCCCTGTGGGCGGGCGGATTCGACATCGTCTACGGCTGCGCCGACATCGAATTCGACCGGAAATACGGGGTCAATTCCCTGCCCAAGCGCTTCGGCATCGCCGCCGCCCTGCGGACAACCAGGGTGATGCACGCCGCCGCCGCCGCCGCTCTGCTGGCCCTTGGCTTCTGGATGGACCTGTCCTTCTACTATTTCATCGGCTGGGCCATCGCAGTCAGCCTGCTGGCCGTGGAGAACGGTCTGCTCAAGGCCGACGACCTCTCCAAGCTGCGCTCGCCCCTCTTCCAATACAACAGCGTGATCTCGATGGTGCTGCTCGTTTTCACCGTCCTGGCGGTCGAGCTATGACCGGGAAGACCGCGAACACAATGAGGCCGGTCGTGGTTGGGATCACCGGCGCCAGCGGGGCGGTGATGGCCCGGGCCACGGTGGACGCTCTGCTGCGCCGGGACATACCCACGGTGGCGCTCTGCTCCAACGCCGCCCGTTTGGTCTGGCAGGAAGAGTTGGGGGCGAATTTCAATGACATGCTGGTGGAATGGCAGGAGCACCCATCCTTTGTCCATTACCCCATCAACGACCTCAGGGCGCCGGTGGCCAGCGGCACCTATCCAACGGCCGGCATGGTGATCGTCCCGGCCAGCATGAATAGCATCGCGTCGCTGGCCGGAGGACTGTCCGGCAATCTGCTCCTTCGCAGCGCGGATGTTTGTCTCAAGGAACGGCGTCCCTTGGTGCTGGTTCCCAGGGAAACCCCGTTGCACAGCATCCATCTGCAAAACATGCTGACCCTGAGCCGGATGGGGGCCGTGGTGCTCCCGCCTGATCCCGCTTTCTATCTGCAACCCAAGGGCATCGGCGACATCGTGGATTTCGTGGTGGCCCGGATCTTCGTGGCCCTGGGCCTGGACCAGTCCATGCCCGAAGATATGCAGTACCAGGGACCAGAGGACTAGGCCGGTCCTCTCCCATGGCCGAACTCCAGGGCGCTGAGAAACGGCGCTACGTCGCCGATCTCTTCTCCCGCATCTCGGGCCGTTACGACCTGATGAACGACCTGATGACTTTGGGCATGCACCGCCGCTGGAAACGGCGCACGGCGGCGCTGGCGGTCCGGGGGCTCAGCGGTCCGGCCTTGGATGTGTCCAGCGGGACCGGCGACCTGGCATTGGCATTGGCCCGGCTTCCGGAGGTGGACCACGCCGTGGGCCTGGACCTGCTGCCAAACATGGTCTCACGGGCCCGCTCCAAAGTCCTCGCCCGCGGCATGTCAGGCTCGGTCACCATGATCACCGGCGACGCCCTCTCACTGCCCTTCGCGGACGGCAGTTTCGCCTGCGCCACCGCTGGATTCAGCCTCCGGAACATGCCGGATGTCGCGGAGGCATTACGCGAGATGGTCCGCGTGGTGCGGCCCGGGGGCCGGGTGGCCATATTGGAGCTGTCACCGATGACCCCGGGCCTGAGATCGCTCCTCTTCCGGCCGGTGTTTCATGGTCTGGTCCCGTTGATCGGCAGATTGGTGGCCGGGGACCGGTTTGCCTACTCGTATCTCCCCCGGTCGGTGGACCATTTCCTGGACGCCGGCCAACTGGCGGAGATGCTCTCGGGACTGGGGCTGAATGACGTTGGTTACCGGCGTCTCGGTTTCGGAACGGTGGCCGTGCATTGGGGCGTGAAAAGCGAAAACGCCGGCTAGGGTCGTCCTCGCCCCGGCCGCCTGGACGGATGCCTGGTTTCTCCGCTGATGAAGCACCCGTGAAATGGCCGGATTGAGCTTGTTTCTCTTTGTGCAGTGAGTTAAACTGAGTCTGAGATTGCGGTATTCGACACCCCTATTCTGGTTATATCTACCGCTCCAGAGTATCAATCATGGCCACTCTGCTGGACAAACTAGACCCCGTTATCGACCGCTACCATGCCATCGAAGAATCCATGGCGGACCCTGAGATCGCGGCCAATTTCGAGCGCGTTCAGGAGTTGGCCCGGGAACGGGCGTCTCTGGAAAACCTGGTCAAGATCGGCAGCAAGTACAAAGAACTGGTCAATGAGATACGGGACCTCGAGTCGTTGGCCCGGGACGGCTCCGAGCCGGAACTGGTCCAGATGGCCAAAGAGGAACTGGCAGGCGCCCAAACCAAGCTGGAAGAATTGACCAAGTCATTGCGGTTGGCGCTGCTACCTAAGAACCCCAACGATGAACGTGACGTGATCATAGAGATACGCGCCGGCACCGGCGGAGCGGAGGCCGGTCTATTCGCTTCCGACCTCTACCGGGCCTACACCCGCTATGCCGTGAACCAAGGCTGGAAGGTCGAAGTCATGGACTCCAACGCCACTGAGGTGGGCGGGTTCAATAAGATCGTTTTTGAGATACAGGGCAAGGGCGTTTTCAGCCGGATGAAGTTTGAAAGCGGCGTGCACCGGGTTCAGCGTATCCCCAACACCGAGACCCAGGGCCGGATACACACCTCGACAGCCACGGTGGCGGTGCTGCCAGTGGTCGACGAGGTGGAGGTGAAGATCGACCCCAACGAACTGCGGATAGATATCTTTCACGCCGGCGGCCACGGGGGCCAGAACGTCAACAAGGTCGCCACCGCGGTGCGCATAGTCCACGAGCCTTCTGGGCTGACCGTCGTCTGCCAGGACGAACGTTCACAGTACAAGAACAAGCAGCGGGCCATGTCCATGCTCCGGTCGCGGTTGTTCGAAGCCGAACAGATCCGTCACGACGCCGAGATAAGCGAAAACCGCCGGTCTCAGGTGGGCGGCGGCGAACGCTCGGAGAAGATCCGCACCTACAACTATCCCCAGGACCGGGTCACCGATCACCGCAGCAACGAGACCTTCCACGACATTCCCCGGCTGATGGACGGCGGCCTGGACGATATGTTCGACCGGCTGAGCGCCTGGGAAGAAGCACGCCTCCTGACCGCAGCCACCGCCTAGCGGCGGCGCCGCAGGCGCGTTCCCATCTACGTACTTTTTTCAAACGGTTCTTGTCTTGCCGGAACCTGGCTCTCGCGCGACACCAAGTTAACCCATTAGGATAGAAAGCTGTCCATGGCCATACTCCGTAGCGTCATTCAAGATACCCACCGGAAACTGGAAGCCGCCGGCATACCCGACGCCCGCCTGGAAGCCGAGGTGTTGGTGATGAATGTGATGCGCATGGCCCGGCAGAACATCTTCGCCGAGCAGGAGGCCGAGGTTTCCCCGCAGCAGCAGAGCGCTCTCGACTCGTTCCTGGAGCGCCGCTTCGATCGGGAACCGTTGGCCTACATCCTGGGCCAACGCGAGTTCTACGGCATCAGCGTGATGGTCACGCCGGCGGTGCTGATACCGCGCCCCGAGACCGAGGGCCTGGTGGAGCATGCCCTGTTCATGGCGTTGATGGGCATGGAATCGACCGAACTGACCATCGCCGACGTCGGCACCGGCAGCGGGGCCATCGCCATCAACCTGGCCATTCACCTGCCCGCGGCGAAGATATTCGCCGTGGATGTGGACGACGCGGTACTGGACGTGGCGTCCTTCAATATCCGGGCCCACGGCGTGCCCGACCGGGTGAGCCTGGCCATCGGAGACCTGCTGGACGCGGTGCCGGAGCCCGTCGACCTCATCGTGGCCAATCTGCCCTATATCCCCACGGACCGCATCCCCACGCTCCAGCCGGAGGTCCAAAAAGAACCCAGGCTGGCCCTGGACGGAGGCCCCGACGGACTGGACCTGGTCCGCCGCCTGCTGACACAGGCCGAGGACAAGCTGAAGGACCACGGAATCATCCTCTTGGAACTGGACCCGGAGCAGGTGCCCATCGTCCAAGAACTGGCGCTAAAGCATTTCCCGGATGGGTCAACCAGCGTGGAACAGGACCTGGCCCACCTGGACCGCATCCTGGCCATTCACCGCCAAGCGCTGGAATAATGACAGAACCGGCGGTAATGCTCGAGTCATTCTCAACCTGACTCCGAGAAACACACCCTTGGACGCCACCCGTCGTTCCGGCGCGGGCCGCGACCCCGAACGGCCGGCGTATACCAACTTCCAGGCGTCAAACCGAATGGCGCATCGGCGGCGGCGTTCCCCAAGACTTGATTCTGCTCGTCTGGCAACGAGAAAGTGCCTTTGCAACGGTGCGCCTGGATTCCGGCCTGCGCCGGAATGACGCCGGCCGCGCCAAAGGGGGTTTGCAGTATCCTTCCGCCGGTCGCAGGACGGCCCACCATTCCATCGATGACGTTGTCTGATATGGACCGGGACGGGTCACAGACCCGCCCTACGCAACGAGATCGTTTTCTGACTGTTTTCCGATCGTTTCCGTGGAAGGCAATCTGCAAACAAGATTCG
>JACZXN010000186.1 GCA_022571575.1 Chloroflexota bacterium
GGTGCCGTGACCGGCGAGGGCGGCGTGAGGTTGTTCCCTGGCCGAGGACACCTTGCTACCGGGACGCGCGGGTGGGAACGTTACACGCGGCCGCGTGTCCGAATTTGACCAGAGAGTTGGTTGGAAAGAGTTTGTTCGGTGTGACCGCCGGCGCGCAGACCCGTTGGGGTTAGGCCGTCGGGCCATGCGGAAATCATGGGTGTTGGGGAATCAGGGCGGGGTCGTGAAAACCAGGCCGTTAGTCCGAAGAGGGGAGTTTTCGCGGCTGTTGCAACTCCATCTCGGTGTCGCAACACTGGATCTCCCCCTCTCCCCCCTTGGTGCATAGCACGTTGCTGCCACAGTGGGGGCAGACGTAGCGTTTTCCCAAGTCGTTGGCCATGGAAACTTCCTCCGCGATAATTGGGCTTGATTATCTGGGCGCGCTGGCCGGAAACCAGCTAGGTCTTGAGCTCCATCGTCTGCTGGCAGCACTGGATGGACCCGTCGCCGCCCCGGGTGACGATGAACTCGGAACCGCATTTGGAGCAGATATAGCGTTTGCCTGTTTGGTTAGCCACGGTGGCCGGCCCCCTGATTCATATATAGCTGTCGGAACGATTTGATTATAGACAACGGTTTTGGCTGGTTCAACTTGCCGTGGGCCCGGCCGCTGGATCCGTGCAACCGGCGCTACTCGCCCGGCGCCGCGGCATCCTCATGAAACTGGACCAGGAAACTGGCTTCACCCAGGGGAGTCCCGTCCAACAGGATCGCGGCCACGTGGTTGCCCTCACGCTGGACCGGGATGCGGAACACCTTGATCCAGCGCTGGAATATGATCCCCTCCTCCCACTCTATCTGCTGGGGAGGCGGTGGTTCCAGGGGTATGCCCGGCGCCTTGATGGCCACCGTAAGGTAGTGCGGCCCCGGCGACGCGCCGCCGATGCAAAACACCAGGTTGAGGTCGACCTCAGCCAGGACCGGCTGGGCGGGGTCAGGCTCTTCGGGAGGCGGCGGAATCCGCACCAGGTCCACCACGTCTTTCAACACCAGGTGGTCGCCGGGCTGTTCCTCGGTTTCCTTGCAGAAGAGGGCGTATTTCAGGTAGGGCCGGTTGGTTTGGGAAGCCAAAGGTGGGGTTGATCCTCCGCGTTAACGGTTTATCGAGTGAACTCTGGCCAATTCTAGCATGGGCTGGCGGCGGCGAATACCGTAATGAGGTGACGCCGCCGTCAACCATCACCATGAGGGGGGGTGCCCATTGCCAATTTCGGCTGATACTGCGAAACTAACCCGGTAGTCTAGCGTCGGCGCGGCGCTGCCATTTGGAGGTTGATTGCCATGGATCTGACCGAGCAGAAGCTATCCCAGGGTATGTCCACCCAGCAATATATCGACCAGATCAAGGTGAATAAACAGCCCTTCCAGGACATCTACGATGCCGTCAAGATCCCGGCGGCGTCCAAAGAGTTCTTCGACGGCCTGGCGGAGCCGCTGAAGCTGGCCGTTTTCACCGCCGACTGGTGCGGCGACGCCATGAGCACCACGCCGGTGATCCTTAACCTGGCGGAGAACTCGGCCAAAATCTCGGTCAAGGTGTTCAACCGGGATGATGAGCTGGAGCTGACCAACAGTTTCCTGGCCGAGAACCGGGCCGGCACGGTGCCTGTTTTCGTGGTGCTGGACGGGTCGATGAACGAGATCGCCAGGTTCATCGAGACGGCCGGCGAGTTGGTCCCGGTCCTTGACGCCATGGACGAGGCCATCGCCAAGGAGATAGCGTCGGAGCCTGAAGAGACCGCCAGGGCCGCGGGAAGGGCCCGGCGGACGGCCTTCCGGGTGGCCCACGCCGAAGAATGGGGAAACGTGATCCTGGGGGCTTTCCAGCGGGTGGTTGCCCAGGGCCTGTCTCTGCCCCAGGACCAGAGGCCCGCGGTGGACGGCACCACGTGGCCGCCCGAGTCTTAGCCAGACCTGGGGGTTTTAGAAGTCATATGATAGTAGGGGCGCACGGCCGTGCGCCCCTACATCTCCCAAATTCACCGTAAGGTTTTTAAATATGCCGGATGTGATCATCAACATGGACGATATGGCCGCCATCTTCTCGGTGACCGACGCGATGGGCATTCACCGGGAATCGGTGAGTGTGGAATTGACCAGGGAAGACCCCGGCTCCATCAACCGGTCCGGCAGCGGCGTCATCGAGTTGACCGTTCCCGAAACCCGCAGCGCCGAAGATTTCGCCTCCGAGTTGAAGACGGCCCTGGAGGCCATGGGATACGTGGCCGCCGAGCCCCAAGACGATGACGAGGAAGAAGACGAGATCTAGCCGGTCCAGTCGCGTCGATCCTTCTGGGCCACCGGTTCGCCAGAGGGAACCCCGCTGTGCCCAAGCGCTTACGAGACGGGTGTTCCTGACGACGCGATCCTAACACCGGCCTGGTTCCCGCCCCCTGGCTAAGTAATTATCGCATTAAGTGCAGCCACATCAACCCGTGCCCGCGACTCTCGCGTCCCGGCTCCATATTGATCCATGCCCCCGGCGCACCGGGGACTTGCCCGAACCGCCCGTGCTCAGTAGCCCGGCTCGCGCCACTCGAAGGCCAGGGTGGCGAAGCGGACGAAAACCGCGCCGCCGGGTGCGGCCAGAGGCCCATTGACGGCCAGAAGGGCGATGGTGTGCTGGTCGCCCGCCTTGGGCTCGGCGCTGATCACCACCCGTTGGGGAACGTTGAATCCCTGCACCGCGCCCCGGTCCCGGTTGCACTCACCGTCGATCCAGATCTCACCGTAATCGTCGATGCAGGTCTCGAATATGCAGCGCGCGCCCTGGATGTCGCGTCCTCCCACCGACGCCGGCAGGGTCACCTTGGTGCGGTACCAGGCGAAGGTCAGGCCGCGGGAATGCCATTTGGTGATGTCCTCGGTCACCTGCCATGCTGAATCGTCGTAATCTGCCAGGCGCGCCGGGCTGCCCGCCAACTGGGACACCAGGCCCTCGTTGGATTCTCCGGGCACCAGGCCGGGGCCAAAACGCCATTGGCCCTGTACCAGCCGCAGACCCGCCGGGTCTTCCAACTGTATTATCGCTCTGGGCATTTGGTCACCCCCTCCGCAAATCTCAGAATATTATTTTTAAGTGAACCAGCCTTAGGGACGAGAACGGGTCATAGGCCAACGATCCTGATGCCGGCATGTATCTTGTAGATGCGGTTGATGTTTACCAGCAGGGGCGTGATCTGCTCCACGTATTTGGCGTTGGCCAACCCGCCGCCGTCCACCGGGCGGAGGTCTGGTATCTTTCGCACCAGGTCCATGACCAGGGCCTTGGCCTCGGCGTGGCCGGAACAGACCACCACGTCGCCATCCATCACCTTTCCCGGCTCCTGCAACTCCTCGGCGCTGATGTTCTGAAACGCGGCCACCACCAGGGAGTTGGGCAAAAGCTCTTGGGCTTCCTGGGCGGCGGAACCGGCCTCCACTTCCAGGGCGCTGGCTCCACGCCCCCGTTGGAAGACCATGGGAGCTATGACGTTCACCACCACCTTCCCGTCTAAGGCATCGCCAATGGCCTCCAGGGTGGGCCGTTGGCCTTCGTATGGGAAGGTGAGGAAGGCCACCTGGGCGGTGGCTGCCGCTTCCCTATTTTCGGCGCCCTGTATACGAGCTTCCGGCGCTTCCAGAAGAAGTTCTTGAGCCGCGGTGGCTGCCCTGGCTGCATCCCGGGAGCCGATGACCACCTCTTCTCCGGCCAGCGCCATCCTCAGGGCCAGTCCGCGGCCCTCGGGACCGGTGCCACCCAGAAATGCCAGCATGCGTGTCCTCCCCTTCCTTCGGCTTACCGGCCCTACTATATCCGGAATCCAACGGCTAAGAAAGGGAGACCAGTCTCTCACAAGCCTCCTCGGGCATTTGTCGTCTTGTCATCCCAACAGCCGTGGGCCATAATAACCAAAACCTGGCCTGGAGGGCCGGGATGGATCCAAATCACAACTAAAAAATCCTGAGAGAGGTGACGATATGAACGAAGACGCCAAGAAGACCGCATTGCGCATGATTCCCTACGGCATGTTTATCTTGACGGCTAAAGCCAAGCAGGGCCAGGACATCAGCGCCGCCACCGTCAACTGGATCACCCAGACCTCCTTCTC
Organism: Chloroflexota bacterium; assembly: GCA_022571575.1. The sequence continues at coordinate 4,134 of JACZXN010000186.1, forward strand.
ACCGCCCCTGGTGGCCGTGGGGGTTAAGGCCGATTCGGGTAGCCACGCTCACATCAAGGACACCGGAGTGTTCGCGGTAAATGTCATCAAGGACGATCAGATCGACCTGGCCTTCAACTTCTTCAAGAGCCACGAGAGAGAGGGCAATTCCATCGGTGGCCAGGAATTCGAGGCGGGTCCCGCGACCGGCTGTCCCATATTGCTGAACTCCCCCGCATGGTGGGAGTGCAAGGTGGTAGGTGAGGTGGCCCAGGGCGACCATACACTGTTCGTGGGAGAAGTAGTGGAGGCTGGGGTGCGCGACGAGGCCAAGACCATCCTGATGCGTGATCACAACCTGAACTACGGCGGCTGAAGAGCCTTCGCCCAACCGCTAACTGACCCGATCTTTCTTGGTCCGATACAAGTGGCAGGCTGAGAACCATCCACCCGGCGTCGCTGGTGACCGCCGGGTGGATTTTTGCCCCGCGTCCGCTTCTCCGGCCCCCACGCTCAGGCATGCCACCACATGGGACCTTTGGCCCAAATAAAATGGTCCTTTCGGCTCTATTGCCCCCTACTGGC
>JACZXN010000187.1 GCA_022571575.1 Chloroflexota bacterium
CGAGGCGTCGGAACCCGCGGGTGACCGGACGGAGTGGGTGTCCCGGGCCCAGGAACTGGTCCGGGAATGGCGGGAAGAGGTCGCCCCCCTGGCCAACTCCGACGCCGTGCCCATCATTCCCCAGCGACTCTGCACCGAGATCACCAAATGGTTGCCTTCCGACGCCATGCTGGTGTCCGACACGGGGCACGCCGGTATCTGGACCGGATCAATGGTGGACTTGAACGAACCGGGGCAGGGATACATCCGCTGCGCCGGTTCCTTGGGTTGGGGCCTTTCGGCGGCAATGGGCGCCAAGTGCGCCCTGCCCGACCGGCCGGTGCTCTGCTTCAGCGGCGACGGCGGGTTCTGGTACCACATCGCCGAGTTGGAGACGGCCGTCCGGAACAACATCCCCGTGGTGACGGTCATCAACAACAACCACGCCTTGATCCAGGACCGCCGGGGCGACCTGCGAGGGTATCAGGGCATCGAGGGCGGCTCCCCCGAAGTCCTATGGCAGTTCACCGACGTGGATCTCGCCAAGGTCGCCGAGTCCATGGGCTGCTTCGGCATCCGGGTCGAGAAGCCGGGCGATATCCAGAGCGCGCTGGAGCAGGCCTTCGCCTCGGGCCGCCCGGCGGTGGTTGACGTGGTCACGGACCAATTCAACAGCGAAGCGCCCGTCCCATGGGCGCCTTAGGAACTGAAAGCCAACAGCTATCAGCAGTCAACCGCCCGCAAAAAGAAAGACCGCTGGATTTACCAGCGGTCTTTTCCGTTAGATTTTTGAGGCGTTCGCCAGGAACTCTTTGGCTGCTTCGTAGTTTCGGGCGCCGCCCCGTTTGATGGGGGGCATGAGGTAGATGTTGTCGAGGCGGGCCTCTTGAAACTTCTGGTAAAGCTCCAGGGCGATGTCCACGCCGGAGCGGCCTCCTTCCAACTCTCTCCGCACCGAGCTGGGCACCGAGCTGAATAGCACGCCGTCCTGTTCCAATATCTGCAGGCCGAAGTAGATGGGCAGGGTTCCGGCCTTGCCGGCGTGATAGCCGTAGGACTCCCGGTACCGGGCCACATGGTCCACGTTGAAGATGGGCTGGGTGATCAGGAACATGGCCCCGGCCCGCACCTTACGCACCGCCAATCGGGCCTCTTCTTCGATGCCCCGGCCAAGGTCCACCGCCGCCCCGATGCAGAAATCGGTGGGCGCCCGCAGATTGCCCTCCCTGAAATCCTGGCCCTGGTTCATCTGGGCGATGGCGGCGATCAATCCGGTGGGCTGGTAGTCGTTGACCGACGCAACCCTGGGCTGGTCCCGCTCGTTGAACGGGTCGCCCTGCACCACCACCACGTTCTCCAGCCCCAGCATCTGGGCCCCCAACAACTGGGATTGGACCGCCAGCTTGTTCATGTCCCTGGTGGCCATCGTAAAGATGGTGTCCCGGCCGGACCGCTGGATCGCGGCGGCCAACATGGCCGAGTTAGCCCTAACGGCCCGTCCTGGATTGTAGGCCACAGAGATGAAGTCGGCTTCGATCTGGGCCTGCTGCACCACCATGGGGTCCCCGGAGCGGGGCGGGGAGAAGTCGCAGATGATGGATGTGTGCCCCGTGGCCTCAAAGCAGCCCTCGGTAACTTTCACCACGGCGCACCTCCAGCATCATTCGATGGGAATAGACGTTGGAAAAAAACGGTGGATAAAAACGCCCTAAGATGGCAGCTTGGCCAGATACTCTTTGAAGAGGTCTATCGATTTGCGCTCGGATAATCCGACGAAATACCGGTAGCCAATGATGTACTCTACGACGTCCCGCGCCATCATCAACAGGTGGTCCTTGGGCTCCGACAGGTGGAAAAGGCTATCCACCCCGTCCTCCAGTCCGACGTAGAGGGTGTCTTCCACCAGCAGCATCTCATCTTCGCCCATCTCTTTGCGAGCCATCCAGCGGGCGAAGACAAAGGGCAGGCCGGTCATGGTGTGCCACTCTTCGCCCAGGTCGTACCGGTGCCCGTACCCCCTGGCTCCCCGGCGGCGGCGCAGGGCATCGTCCCCTGAGATCACGAAGGCGTCATGTTCTTCCGACATCTCCACAAAGGAATCGGCGTTGCCATTTTGCTTTTGGGCCAGCAGCACCTGGAACAGCTTGCGGGTCGTGGAGTCGTTGGTTGCCGCGGCAATGGTCGCCTGGGAGAGCTCCTCCATGGGCTTCTTGGAGTATAGGAGGTTGCTTCCGGCCCGATTCGCCGCCGCCAGGCAGAACCCGGACACGGGAACACAGATGTCCTCCAGAGCGAAACTGTCCGCTAAACTCACTGGACCGGCGTCGATCTCCCCATCGCGCAAAGCCTGGGGAACGTCTTTGAGGCTCCGGTTATGAAGGACCAAACCCCGGCGCTCCATATCGATGTAAAAGGGCTCGAAATTCAGGTCCGGCACCCGGCCGACATTGATCGCCATCTATCTGCACCACTTCAAATTTGGGGATTCTTGAAGATATGCCCACGGGATAGGATACGCCCACGGGGATGGGAGGGTTCACACTAAGAAAACAGGGGAGCCGCGCCACCCGTTCCGTTCCGGCGAACTGAGGATTGATCGCGCCTGCCGGCGCCTGCCTGTGGGGTTCGCGTCATTGATTTTAGGCGTATTGAAAATCACCGTCAAGACTGCTGACTCAGGTCACCCGATGGCTCAGCGGTGGCTCAGCAGTGGATCACTGGAAGTCCGGTTTATCGACATCGGCGTACCACTAACGTAAACTTGGGCTTAGAGGAACCGTTGCGCGCTTTCGTATTCGTCACAAGTCTCATCTTCTTTGGCGGCCTGGCGTTCTCAGCGTCAGCGGTTGCCCGCGCCGATGAAGGGAACATCAAGGTGGTGGAGGCCAAAGCAGAGAGCCAATTCCCGGACGGGATCAAATTCTCTGTGCGAGCCGACAGCCCCGATGGGATCGACGACATCCGGGTCTTCTTCAGCAAAGTGGACCAGAAAGGCCGCAGCGCCTACCGCTCCGTGGAGTTTGAGCCCGGCAACAGCGTCGTGGGAGAGTCCCTACTCCCCAGCGGCAGGGGTGGCGATTACTTCCCGCCTGGGACCAAGATCGAGTTCTCGTTCGAGGTGCGCGACAAAGCGGGCGCGGTGGTGCGCACCGAGCCTCAGGAGTTTGTCTACCACGACAACCGCTTTGAATGGGAGACCGTGGTCGAGGGCCTGATCACGGTCTATTACTACGGCGAATACGTCCGTGGCCGCGCCGAAACGGTTCTTGAAGCGGCCAACGAAAACCTCAAGAAGATGCTGCCGGTGCTGGGCATCACGCCCACCGAACCCCTGCGCATCGTCTCCTACAACAACTACCGGCACATGGCGACAGCCCTGCCCTTCCGCTCCCAGGCGATCAGCGAAGGGCTGCAGACCCAGGGCATGGCCTTCAGCAACGAACGGGTGCTGCTGGTCCACGGGTTCGACCCCACGATCGCCGGCACGGTCTCCCATGAGTTCACCCACTTGCTGGTGGGCGAAGCGGCCGGCGCGGCCATCAGCCAGGTGCCCTCCTGGCTCAATGAAGGTCTGGCCGAGTATGGGAACATCGACCCGACAGACGACTACGACGCCGCTCTGCGCTACGGCATCTTTACCCGCCGCATCAAGCCTCTGTGGTATCTGGGCGCCTTCGGCGGCACCCCCGAAGACATCATCATCGCCTATGGTCAGTCCCGCTCCGTCGTTGCCTACATGATCAGCACCTACGGCCCGGAGCGGATGGCGGCCCTGTTCCCGGTGCTGCAGCGCACCCTGAATATCGACCAGGCGCTGCTGGAAATTTACGGCATGGACCAATTTGGCATCGATTCCGCCTGGCGGGAGTTCCTGGGCCTGGAGCCTCTGCCTTCCCCCGAGGAGTTGAAGTCCCAACTCAAAGAACAAGCCGAAGCTTCCCAGGGCGAAGTGGCTGAGGGCGAGGGTTCCGACGAACAAGGTTCCCAGAGAGAAGGTTCCACTCAGGATTCCGCGCCGGCCATCGGGGCGGGCAGCACGCCTGAGTCCACTCCCGACGCCGACGCCCACCCGGCCGGGGCCACGGGAGAAGAAGGCCAAGAATCCGGAGGCGCATCCCCATCTCCGTCCACGTCTCCAGGCTGCAACGTCCCCGCGGCCGGTGGCTCACCCGCTGGACTGGGGATGTTGCTGCTGCTGGGGGCTCCCTTGGGCCTGATGGCCCTGCCCAGACTGCGCCGCCGCTGGCCCTTCCGCTAGACAAAGGGCAGGCAGGAAACCCTCAGGTAAACAAGCCCCAGGCATGGACCCCTTTTCTCCAGGCTGTTGTGCCCTTTTGCGCCGGTGGCCGGTCTCCCAGAGGCGGCTTTCCCCCGTGCTTTACGTTCATGCTTTAGGTTGGCGCCATACGTTCGGGCCTTCCGGGGGAGATCAGCGGGTCCGGGGATTGAATGCATCGTTCACCGCGTCACCCAACAGATTGAAGGTGAAGAGCAGCAACGACAACGTGAGAACGGGAAAGAGCAGCAGGTGGGGCGTGGCCCGCAGGGTTGCGATATTGCCGTTGGCGAAGATCATGAGCCCCAGGCTGGGTGTTGGCGGTTGTATACCGATGCCCAGGAAGCTCAGGAATATCTCCGACCCGGCCACGCCGGCCAGTCCCGCCGACACCATGACGATCACCGGCCCCATCACGTTGGGCAACAC
>JACZXN010000188.1 GCA_022571575.1 Chloroflexota bacterium
ACGCCGGGCTCCCCAACGCCGGGCTCCCCCGTCCCGGTATCGATATAGGCTATCTCGGTCCCGCCGGCCGAGATGCGCCGCCGCGGATAGGGGTCTTGGGCTGAGACCGTTTCCTGGGCCAATGCTGGTTCGCTCCCCTTAACCGCCGGCCGTCTGGGCGGCGGCGGTCAACTTCTTTGGCCACCAGCGGGTCTCGTACTCCGACCAGATGTCCCTGATATAGGGCATGACTTCGTTGGCGAAGAGGGTGGTGTTCTTCATGGCCAATTCCTTGGGCATGTCGCCGAACTGGAGCAGGAGCATCAGGTTGCCCACGCGCAGTTCCTTGACGGCGTGGGCCAACTCCTGGCGCACCGTTTCCGGGCTGCCCACGATGACGTTGCCCGCCTCCAGATAATCGGTCCAGGTGAAATCACCGAGCTGTTTCGTCCGGGACTGCATGGTGGTGGCGCTGGCCGCTGAAGCGTTGGTCCTCACCGTCCGGTAGCCGGGCGGGTTGGCGAAACCGGCGGGGATGTGCAGGCTCTTCTTGAAGAAATACTCGATGGAGTCCTTGTATTCCTGGGCCTGCTCGTCGGTCTCCGAGACGGCGACCAATTGGAGGAAGCCGGCGTGGTAGGGGTTGAACTCCTTGCCCTGGCGGTCCATCTCGTCCCAGAACCCGTCCAGGATGGTCTTGCCCACCTTGTACCCGGAATAGCTGAGATAGCAATAGACGTAGTCGTTCTTGATGGTCCAGTCCCAGGTCTCCAGGCTGCCGCTGCCCGGCACCCAGATGGGAGGGTGGGGCTGTTGGTAGGGCCGGGGCCAGATGTTGACGTAGCGAAGCTGGGTGAACTTCCCGTTGAAGGAGAAGGGCTCCCGCTCTTTCCAGGCCTTGATGATCAGGTCGTGGGCCTCCTGGTACTTCTCCCGCAGGGTGGCCGGCACCTGGCCGTAGCCGAAGATCGTGTCCATGGAGGTGCCAAGGGGGAAACCGGCGATGAGCCGCCCGCCGCTCAAAACGTCCAGCATGGCCATCTCTTCGGCGACCCTGATGGGAGGGTTGTACAGGGCCAGGCTGTTGCCCAGCACGATGATGGCCGCTTTGGAGGTTGCCCGGATCATGGACGAAGCCATCAGGTTGGGCGAGGGCATCATCCCGTAGGCGTTGCCGTGGTGCTCGTTCACGCAGATGGCGTCGAATCCCATCTGCTCGGCGTATTCCAATTCGTCCAGAAAATCGTTGTACATCCGGTGGCCCTTTTCCGGATCGAAGAGATGGTTGGGTGCGTCCACCCACACACTGTGATAGTCTTTCTCGAAGTTATCCGGCAGGTCCTGATAGGGCATCAGGTGGAAGAAGCATAATTTCATAGCTGAATTTCCCTCGTGTGCGGCGCGCCGCCGCCTGAGATTGGCTGCTTGAGATTGTACAAGAACCCCGTTGCCGACGCCACCGGCAGTGTTCCATGTACGTCTTCCCCTGTCACCACGAGTGCAGCGAGGGATCTCGTTGTTCTCGTTCAGTGCTGGTATGTTAGCGACGAGATTCTTCGGTCGACGCCTTAGAATGACAGTTTTGAGGCAAGCCCGGCGACACACCGAAGGTCCGGTCCGAACGGTCAAGGGAAAACGCCCGGGTAAATCGGGCCAACTGGCCCACAGGAGCTGATGATATGACCGAGATCGAGCAGCGCGTGGCAGTGGCCAAGGGATTGGCCGCGAACATCAGGGAGTACCTGGGCAAGCTGACTCCCCAGCAGTGGGAACTGCCCAGCGCCTGCGCCGAATGGCAGGTGCGGGACGTGGTGAGTCATCTGATCGGCGGCGCGGAGCGGCAGGCCGAAAGCATGGAGCGGGGGCGGGGCGGCGATTCCAACCCGCCGGCCGGGTTCGTGCCCCCGGAACCAGCGGCGCTCTCCGCCACCAACGCCCAGCGGGACATCGACCGCCGCAACCAACTGGCGGGCGGATACCTGGAGGCGTTCGACGCCAGTTACGAGAAACTCCACGGGGAGTTCGACGGATTCGGCGCGTCTGGCGAAGGGTCATCGTGGGACACACTGTGCTGGCACGTGCGCCGCGGCGCCATGTCGGCGGCGTCCTACGTAGAACTGCGCATCCAGGAATTGGCCATCCACGATTGGGACATCCGCTCCGTGTTGCAACCAGGCGCGGGACTTGACCCCGGCTGCGTGCCGGTGCTTCTGGACATGTCGCCCACGTGGTTGGGCATGTGCTTCCGCCCCTCAGCCCGGCTGGCCAAACCGGTGGTCTACGGCTTCAACGTGGGGCCGGAAGAGGCCCGGCAGTACCGGATGAGCGTGACGGGCGACGCATTTCAGATGGAAGCCGGCGACGCGCCCCAGGCGGACCTTGCCCTTTCCGCCACCGCCGAGCAGTACCTGCTGTTCACCTATGGACGCCTGACCGCCGCCGAAGGCATCGATTCCGGCAGGCTGACGGTCCGGGGCGACACCGCCCATCTGGACCGGTTCGAGGTCTGGTTCAAGGGACTATAACCCGGCCATCGGCCGATAGCGGCTCAAGATTTCCAATCCTCCGCCACGCCTGTGGTAAGCTCGGGACCAGACTGAATGGCCCGTTCAGTTCCCCGGTGATGGGCGGCCCCGCGGAAAGAGGGCCGGGAAAGAGGGCCGGGATCGAGAGCCGGGGAAGCGAGGCGGGGAAAGTGAGAATGATAAATTGACCACTGGTTCACGCGACGTGGTAATCATCGGCGGCGGCATCGTCGCCTGCCTCAGCGGCTATCTCCTGGGCCGGCGGGGCTATAAGGTCACGATCCTGGAAGCGGACTCCCTGGGCAGCCACGCTTCGGGGTTCGCCTTCGGCGGCCTGGACCCGCTGACCGGGGTCGGTCTTCCGGAGCCTCTGCTGGAATTCAGTCTGTGGTGCTACGGACGTCACCGGAGTTTGGCCAGAGAGCTTCTGGAGCAAACCGGCATCGACGTGGAATTTGAGCTGCGGGACCGGCTGCACCTGGCGTTTGACAACGAGGAGGCTCGGGCCGCGAAAAAAGACGTGGAGTGGATGCGGGCCGTGGGTGGGTTCAAGGTCGAATGGGTGGACAACAATCAAGCCAGAGAGTTGGAGCCCCAGGTCAGCCCCGAATGTTTGGGCGCGTTGTACGAGCAGAGTCCGGGAGCCCTGGAACCCTACCGGTTCGTACTCGCGGCCATGCGTTCCGGCGAGCGTCATGGCGTCGAGATGCTCCAACGCCGGGCCACCGGTCTGATCAGTGAGGGCAACCGTTGCACGGGGGTGACGCTGGAGAATGGGCGCATCGACGCCGGGGTTGTCGTGCTGGCGATGGGCCCCTGGGCCGGGCAGGCCTCGGCCTGGTGCGGCGTGGACATACCCGTGACGCCCCTGAAAGGGCAGATCCTGCGGTTGAGGTCCGGGAAAGAGGCCCTCAAAATGGCCGTCAACTACAAGGGCAGTTACGTGGCCTCCAAGTCCGACGGCCTCATCTGGGCCGGGACCACGGAGGAAGAGGCCGGCTTCAATGAGGGTATCACCGCCGCCGCCCGGGACAGCATCATGGAAGATCTCTTAAAGATGATCCCCGGCATGGGGGAGGCTGAATTGGTGCAGCAGACCGCCTGCCTCCGCCCCCTTTCGGCCGACGGCATGCCCATCGTGGACCGGGTCACCGGATGGGACAACCTCTACGTCGCCACCGGGGCGGGCCGCAAGGGCATCCTCTGGAGCACCGGCATGGCCCACGTGGTGTCGGACCTGATCGCCGACGGCGAATCGGAGGTTTCCGGGGCCGAGCACCTCAGGCTGGACCGGTTTAAAGCCACCGCTTAGCCCGTGTATCTCCGGGCCACCAGCGGTCCGTCTTCCCGGCTGATCTTCGATTTTAGGTCACCGCTTAGACCGTGTGTTTCCGGGCCACCAAGAGCCCGTCTTCCCGGCTGATCTTCATGGCGAATTGGTAACGGTCGGCCTCCAGGGCCAGGGCCACGTCTTCCGGGTGGTATTGGGGCTGCGCCGGATCGAAGAATTTCTGGGTCGCGCCGCCCTTCAGTATCAGGGTCTTCACCGCATCGAAGTCGGGCTTCCGCTCCTCCAACAGGTTCCGCAGGTAGATGCCGCAGTGCTCGTCCTCGTCGGAGCGGACCACGCCCTGGTCTCCCATGGCGATGACGGAGACCAACTCCGGCCCTCCGCTTCTGATGACGTCCACCGTGGCCTGGGCAATCACGAAGGAACCCAGGTAGATCTCGGTGGCGTTCACGGCCGCCGCCACGCCCACCGTGCCGGCCCTGGTGGACTGGACCAAGGTCTTTCCAGTCAGGTCGATCTGGGATATCTCGTGGGGCGAATTGCCGAAATCGAAGCCATCCGGCCGTTTGCCGGCCACCTCTCCCATGAGGTAGTCGCCCACGCCCCTGCGGTGCAGTTCCAGGGCCTCTTCGGGCTCGGCCACCAGGGTGATCTCCTTGGCCCCGTGGTCGAAGGCGATGGCCGCGGTGGTGAAGGCCCGGAACACGTCGATGATGATCGTCGTCCCCTGGGCTTCCTGGGCGTCCCGCACCAGGCTGCCAAGTCTTATTTCCATCTGTTTGTTGCTCCGAACGGTCTCCGGCAAGTCATCTGCCGGACCTACCCCTTCTTGGTCAGTTTCTGAAGGGAGCGGACCTCACGGGGCGGGGTGAGTTTGCTGCCC
>JACZXN010000004.1 GCA_022571575.1 Chloroflexota bacterium
TCTTGTTCTCGTCCATCCGCACCTTGGAATCCCGCAGGTGGCGCTAACATGACCAGTTCCTCCAATCGGGAGTCGGGCAATCAGGAGCCTGGCCAGGAACAGGAGAGCACCAGGCCAGGGGACTGGCGTAGACGCCGGCGGTCGGAGCGCACCACCCCGGGGACGCCCATCCTGGCCACGCCGGGTGGGCAGGGCGAAGGGCCTCAGCCGTCAGATGAAACCAAGGATGAGGCGCTCTCCCAGCCCCTGATCACCATTTTCGAGCCGGCCATGGACTGGGTCATGACCTACGGCGGGCCCCTGGTGTTTGCGGGGATCGTCGGCCTGTTTACCGGCATCGTCGTGGTGGCCTTCGTCAGCTCCATGCGCCTCTACGGCGTCATAGACATCATCATCGGGGCGGCGTTGCTGGGTCTGGTCGGGGCCGTGTTCTTCAGCAACGTCCTGGCCGCCTTCGTCAGCCGCACCGGCCGCTACGGGTTCAACACCCTGATCTTGGTGGGCGCGTTCACCGGGATAATAGTGGTGGCCAACGTCTTGTCCTTTGAGAACAGCAACCGCATCGACGTCACCGCCACCAACCAGTTCAGCCTGGCCACCCGCACCAAAGACGTGCTCAGCAACCTGACCGAGGACGTTCGCGCCACCGCTTTCTACAAACACGAGCGAGACACCGACTCCCCCGACCTTGCCGAGCGGCGCAACAAGGTGTTGAACACCCTGGAGGAGTTCGACTCCCGCTCCAGCAAGTTTTCGTACCGCGTCATCGATCCCGACCTGAAACCCGAGGTGGTGAGCAAATTCTTCGGCGCCCGGCCCACCAGCTTCGTCACCGAGATCGTGGTGGTGGAGGGCATGGAAAGCGGCCGCTTCGACGTGCTGCAGCCCACCGACGCCGGCTACACCAAACTGGAACAGGACCTGGTGACCAGCACCCTGGTAGCCACCGGCAGCGAGAAGAAAAAGGTCTATTTCCTCTCCGGCCACGGAGAGCGCGACATAAATAGGGCCACCTCCGACGGCTACGCGGCGGTGCGTTCGGGCCTGGAGGGCGACAACTATCAGGTGCTAGAACTTACCTGGAGGTCCACCGATGTCGATGTGGAAGTGCCCGCCGACGCCGCCCTGGTGGTGATCGCCGGACCCACCTCCAGCCTGCCGGAAGCCCACGAGGAAGCCCTCGACCGGTACCTGGAGGGCGTCCAGTCAGATGGCTCACTCCGAAGAGAGCACGGCCGGATGATCTTCCTGGCCGAACCCGACACGCCCCCGTCGTTCCGGAAGTTCGTGGCCGATTGGGGCGTGCTGATCGCCACCGGATATATCCGGGACATAGGAAGCTCGGTGCCGGGGCTGCCACAGACCCTGAGCCTGCGGATCTTCCCCGATGCGGCGAACCCGGCGAATCCGGCGTTGGAAATAATATCGCCCAAGGGGGAGCGGCTGAACGATGTGTTCATGCCGGGAGCCACCGCCATCGACCTGCGGCCTCACGAATCGCGCATCGCTTTTTTGCCCCTGGCGGAAACCTCCATCGATAGCTACCTGATCGCAGACCCCGACCGTACTGAGCCCATCGCGGGCGCGGGGGACGATTCAGACCTGCGTGGTCCCTTCATTCCCGCGGTCCTCGTACGCTCGGTGGGGCAGGTGGGCTCCCCAGCACCGGTTTCCCAGCCGGAACCGTCCGAGGTCTCCGACATCATCGTTTTCGGCGATTCCGACTTTCTGTCCAACAGCTCCTATAATCTGGGCGGCGGGTCCGACCTGTTCTTGAATTCGGCCAACTTCCTGGTCGGCGACTTCTCACTGGTGTCCATCCGCCCCAAGGTGTTCTCCTTCCGGGAGTTCAATCTGGATGCCAACGAATATGACTTCGTCCGGTTCTCGTCCTGGTTATTCCTGCCGGGGCTCATGGGGCTAATGGCCGCCCTGGTCTGGTGGGTACGGCGGTAAGCCGCGGCGTGAAACGGAACAACCGGAGCATCCAGCCCCACCAGGCCCACTCTTTCCACAGGTCCAACCTATGAATATGCGACTCTCAATCCTTTTGGTGGTGGTGCTGTTGATCTTCGGCGGCACCTTCCTGGTCCTCAGGTTCACCGACTCCGATGACCGGGGCGACCCCAGGATATGGTTGTACCGGATCGACGAAGGGAGCATCGTGGCGTTGGAAGTGGTGTACCAGGGCGAAGGGGTCAAATATTTCCGGCAACCGGCGAGCCGGGACTGGTACATCAAAGGGGACCCGGACATCCCCGTGTTCCAACAACGGTGGGGCGGCACCCCGCTGTTGCTCAGCGGGCCTGGGGTGACCCGGCCACTGTCCGATACCATCGACGACCCCGCCGCATTCGGACTGGACCCGCCGGAGACCTTGGTCAGGGTCACCGACCGGTCTGGCAACGAAATTGAGTTCCACCTAGGCATCCCCACTCCCGATAACCAGAACCAATACGCCCGTCTGGTGGGCGCCGACCCCTTGTTCACGGTGCCCATCGAGTGGGCTCGAGTTGTGAACCGCCTGGCCATCGACCCTCCGGTGGGACGCCTCTACGACATTGACCCACAGAGCGCATTGTTGGTGCAGTTCTTCCGGGGCGACGACGTCACCAAGTATGTCATCGAAGACGGCACCGGAAGGTGGTTCCTGGACGGCGAGACCCCCGTGCCCGTGGACCCCGCCGCCTGGGCCGACTCTCTGCTGATGTTGAGCAACCCCAGGATGGACCAGATCATTGCCCACGACATCGACGACCCAGCCCTCTACGGACTGGAGCCGCCGGACACCGTCATCGTGATAGTCAGGCAGGGCGGGTTGTCGCCCATCGAGTTCCACGTCGGCGATGTGACGCCCGACGGAAAACACCGTTATGTTTCGGTGAAATCGGGCAGTTTGGTTAGCGAGGACACCAACCTTTACGGGGTGCTCACGTCCCGCATCGACCCAATCATCGCCCTGGCCACCGACCCGGTGCTGGAGGGAGAGTCGAGCGCCACGCCCCGAAGCTGACCACCGGACCACCGGCCGGAGCCCCTGGGAGGACATTTGAAAGCAGAGATCATGGGCATCGGCACCGAGCTGTTGATGGGGGAGTTGACCGACACCAACTCCTCATGGATCGCCAGCCGGCTGCCCGCTTTGGGCATACAACTCCAATGGGTCTCCATCATCGGCGACGACCTCCCCATGTTGACCGACGCCTTCAAACGTGGGATGGAGCGCTCGGACATCATCATCACCACCGGCGGACTGGGCCCCACCCAGGACGACCTGACCAGGGAAGCGGTCGCCGCGGCCTTCGGCGAGACCCCCACGCTTCAGCAGGAGGTGGTGGACAACCTGGAGCGGTATTTCGCCGCCCGCGGCACACCCATGCCCCCGCACAACATCAAGCAGGCCAATCTGATTCCCTCGGCCCGGTTCGTGCCCAACAGCAACGGCACCGCCCCCGGTTGGTGGGCGGAGCGGGACGGCAAGATAATCATCTGCCTGCCCGGCCCTCCAGCCGAGAACCACTCCATGTGGGAAGAGCAGGTGGAGCCCCAACTGGCCGAGTTGATCGAAGATGAAGTGACCATCACCCGCAACATCAAGATGATGGGAATGTCCGAAGGCGCCGTGGATGAGGTGGTCTCCGAGTTCTTCGGCATCGAGAATCCCTACCTGGGCATCTACTCCAAGGCCGATGGCATCCACCTGCGGATCATCGCCCGCGCCAAGGACAGCGAGTCCGCCCGGGCCATGATCCTGCCCGTGGAGCAGGCCATCCACGACCGGTTGGGCGAGTACATCTGGGGCTACGACGATGAGACCCCGGAGCAGGCGGCGGGCAGATCGCTCCTGGAAAAGGGCCTGAGCCTGGCCGTCATGGAGATGTGCACCGGCGGCGCTCTGACCAATAGCATCACCGATGTCCCCGATAGCTTTAGCTATTTCAAGGGAGGCGCGGTGGCCAACGACGGGGCCGCCCTCCGCGCCAACGGGGTTCCCGCCGAGGTGATGGAAAAACACGGGGTGGTGAGCCAGAAAACGGCCAACGCCATGGCCGAGACCGTCCGCCGCAACCTTAACGCCGACCTGGGGATCGGAGTGACCGGGGTGACCGGTCCCGGCGAGTTGGAGGGGAAGCCCCTGGGCCTCGCCTATATCTGCGTCACCGACGGCAAACATAGCCGGGAGATGGAGATGCGCCTGCCGCCCCGGCGGGTGACCATCAAACGCCGGGTACCCAACCAAGCGCTCATCGAACTGCGCCGATTGGTGGAAGAAACAGGCTAGAGCCGCCGGTCCGCTTTAGAATCCCGCTGCGATGAACCCACCTGGGCGCCAACAGCCGCCGTTCCGGCGCAGAGCGGCGGCCTCGGCCTTGGAATACCCCTCGTGCGTTCGGTTTGACAGACACAGGGCGTGTTTTAAACACGCCCTGTGTGATTTCAGGCAACGTCACCGACGGAATGGCGGGCCATCCTGCAACTCTCGGAGAGATGTCCAATATCGGAGATGCCGGGATACGCGCGTGGAAAAGGGTCCGCCTTAACCGGCGGACCCTTTTTTTGCGGTGCCAGATCCAAGCGGTCTAGTGCACGTGACCGTGATCGTCGGGTTTTTCTTCGTGCTCCTCGGAGATCAGGATCTGAGCGGTCAGGATCATCGTGGCCACGCTGGCGGCGTTCTCCAGAGCGGAGCGGGCGACCTTGGTCGGGTCGATGATGCCCTTGGCCACCATGTCGCCGTAGTCGTTGGCTGCGGCGTCGTATCCGAAGTTGGGGGTGTCGCCTTTGCGGACCTCTTCCAGCACGACCGCGGCTTCGTGGCCCGAGTTGCTGGCGATGATTCGGATGGGCGACTCCAGGGCCTTCCCCAAGATGGTTTTGCCCACGTTTTCGCCGCCGGGCAGGGACAGGCCGTCCAGGGCAGCCACGGCCTGGAGGTAGGCGACCCCGCCACCGGGTAAGATGCCCTCTTCGATGGCGGCCCTGGTGGCCGACAGCGCGTCTTCAACCCTGGCCTTGCGCTCCTTAAGCTCCGGTTCGGTGGGCGCGCCGATCTTCAGCACCGCGACTCCGCCGGACAGCTTGGCCAGCCGTTCCTGCAATTTTTCCTTGTCGTATTCGGAGGTTGTCTCTTCGATCTGGACCTTGATCTGCTCGGTGCGTCCTTTGATGTCGTCCGACGAGCCCTTGCCTTCGATGATGGTGGTGCGGTCCTTGGTGGACTCGATCCGGCGGGCCTGGCCCAGGTCGGCGATGGTTGCCTGGTCCAGACGGCGGCCGGTCTCTTCGGAGATCACCTGTCCTCCGGTGAGCACGGCGATGTCTTCCAACATGGCCTTTCGGCGGTCGCCAAAGCCGGGGGCCTTCATCGCCAGGCAGTTCAGGGTGCCCCGCAGCCGGTTGACCACCAATACGGCCAGGGCCTCGCCGTCGATGTCCTCGGCGATTATCACCAGGTTCTTGCTGACCTGCAGGACCTGTTCCAGCAGCGGGACCAACTCGGCGGCTGAAGAGATCTTCTTGTCGGTTATCAGGACATAGGGGTCATCGATGACGGCTTCCATGCGTTCGGGGTTGGTGACGAAGTAGGGGCTGATGTAGCCGCGGTCGAAATTCATACCTTCCACGTACTCGGTGGAGGACTCGATGCTCTTGCTCTCTTCGACGGTGACCACGCCCTGGACGCCGACCTTGTCCAACACGTCGGCCAGCATGTCGCCTATCTCCTGGTCATTGGCGGAAATCGCGGCCACCTGGGCCATCTGATCCCGGCCTTCGATGGGCTTGGAAAGCTTTTCCAGCTCCGCCACCACGGTGGCCACACCCTTGTCGATGCCCCGTTTGATGGCCATGGGATCGGCGCCGGCCACCACGTTCTTGATGCCCTCTTGGACGATGACCTGGGCCAGTATCATGGAGGTGGTGGTGCCGTCTCCGGCCACTTCGTTGGTCTTGGAGGCGGCTTCCTTGACCAGTTGCGCGCCCATGTTCTCGAAGGAATCGGGCAGTTCGATCTCTTTGGTGATGGTCACGCCGTCGTTGGTGATGACGGGAGCGCCCCATTTCTTTTCCAGAACAACGTTGAGGCCCTTGGGGCCCAGGGTCAATTTCACGGCATTGGCCACCGTGTTGACACCATTGAGCAGCGCTTGTTGGGCCACCTGGTCGCGGGTAATCTCTTTGGCAGGCATTGCTTTCTCCTCAAATTCAGCAGGGGAATCTTCCCAATGACTCGGCGGGAGTCATCCCTCCGGCCGACTTCCCCGTCGTCTTACGTGCGGTTCCTAACTTCTCTACGAGATGACGGCCAGGATATCGTTGGACCCCAAGACCAGAAGCTCTTCATCCTGGACTTCCACCTCGGTCCCGGCGAATTTGGAGTAGATCACCGTGTCGCCGGCCTTAACTTCCATCTCGATCCGCTGGCCGTTGTTGAGCACACGGCCGGGCCCCACCGCCACCACCTCACCCTCTTGCGGGCGTTCTTGCGCAGTGTCGGGCAGGTATATCCCGCCTTTGGTCACGCCTTCCTGTTCGCTGGGGCGGACCACTACCTTGTCTCCCATGGGTTTCAGGTCGGTTGCCGATTTGGCGCTGGTGGTCACGGTAGCCTCCTAGCAAGGGCGGGAGGTCCGGCCCCGCCAATCTGTCGGTTAATTATCGGCGCGTCCGGCGGGTCTTTTGAAGCGGCCGGACTTTTGCCACAACCAAGGATAGGACCGCGCCCCCCGGCGGTCAAGTTCCCGGCGTCCTCTGCCCACGGTCCCGCCACGGTCCCGCCACGGTCCCAGGAGGCGCGGCCTCTTGCCGTGCTAGACTTCGCCCATGTCGTTCACCGCAGACCTGCACCTCCATTCCCGCTTCGCCTACGCCTGCAGCAAGCACCTGACCCTGGCGAATATGACTGCCTGGGCCAAGCTCAAGGGCATCGACCTGCTGTCCACCGCCGATTTCACCCATCCCGTCTGGCTGGCCGAGTTGGAAGAAAATCTGAGGCCGGCCGGGGAGGGCGATTACGTGTTCGACGGCGTGAGGTTCGTCCTGGGAACGGAGCTTAGTTGTGTGTATAAACAGGGAGGCCGCTCCCGCCGGGTGCACCTGTTGGTCTTTGCCCCGGATTTCGAATCCGTCCACGGCATCAGGGATATGTTGACCGGGCTGGACGCCAAGCTGAACGGCGACGGCAGGCCCACGGTCCGCGCGTCGGCCCGAGACCTGACGGCGCGGTTGCTGGACATCAACCCGGCCTGCATGGTGGTCCCGGCCCATATCTGGACTCCCTGGTACGGGATGCTTGGTTCCAAATCTGGGTTCGACGCTTTGGACGAGTGCTTCGAGGACATGGCCCCGGAGATCCACGCAGTGGAAACGGGGTTGTCCAGCGACCCGGAGATGAACTGGAGGGTGCCCGCCCTGGCCGGGAAGACCATCGTGTCTTTCTCTGACGCCCACTCCCTGCCCAACATGGGCCGCGAGCTCACCGTGTTCCGAGGGGACGCGGGATACCGGGACCTGTCGGCGGGACTGAAGGACAACGGGGTGGAAAGCACCATGGAGTTCTTCCCGGAAGAGGGGAAATACCACCTCAGCGGTCACCGGAGATGCGGGATCAGCCAGACCCCCGATGAAACCGGCCCAAGCGGGAGCAACTGCCCCCAATGCGGCCGGCCATTGACCCTGGGCGTCCTGCACCGGGTGCGGGAGCTATCGGGGCCGGACCTGCCGGTGAATCAAAAACCGGCTGAAGAGGGAGCGAGGCGTCCCTACGCCAGGTTGGTCCCCCTGAACGAATTGCTGGCCCACACCCTGGGCCGCGGCCGGGCCACCAAGTCGGTGGGTCTGGCCTACCGCCGGATCTGCGGCGAGCTGGGCGGAGAAGTCAGGGTTTTGACCCAAGCCGGGTTCGACGACCTTGAGAGGGTTGGCGGAGAAGCCCTGGCGATAGCCGTGACCAAGGTCAGAGACGGCCAGGTACGGATCGTGCCCGGTTTCGACGGGCAGTACGGGACGGTGCTCCCGGCCGGTTGAGGGACTATCGGCCCAAGCTGGCCCTGGCCTCTGCCCTGGGCGGATTCAGTTTCAGTTGGCCTGCCACCAGGGTCACCGGGTCGTACGAACCGTACGTCACTTCCTGCCCCACGGCCAGGTCATCTTCGGCCAGTGTCCGGCCCTGCTGGGTGATGTCCGTGCCGGGGCCCACCTTCAGACTGATCAGCTCCAACCAGATATCGGATATGGTGACCCTTATATAACCGTCCGGGCCGCCGCTCACACCCCTGATGATGCCGGTGACCAGTCCTGGTTCCGGCGCCTTCAGGCTGAGCACAACGATCTCACCGGCCCGGCCTTTCGGGGTGTCCGGTGTCCGGACCCTGGTGTTGGGCCTGACCAGGTCGCCGAGCCGCACCTCGTTGATGGACACCCGCAGGCCGTCCCTGCGGATGACGGTGTTTATGTTGTGGGTGAAAGACCGCAGCCGGCCATCCGGGGTCCGGATGGTGAGATTGCCCTCGGCAGCCTTGGGGATGAAGCTGTGGACCACGCCGCTCACCAGTTCGTCGCCGCGGAGCGGCGTCATGGATTCCAGTTCCAGCAGTTGGAAGGAATCGGGGTCGAACCGGGCGAAGACGTTGGTGCCCTCCATGCCCGAGTTCAAGACCGCGGGCGCCCCGTCCCGAAGGATGGTGGCTTTGGCGGTGATCAGCGAGATCTGCCGTCCGGCGGCGCGGTCCAAGATGGTGATGATCGCCGGTGAACCGGCGTCGATCAGGATTCCCTGGACCTCTCCCCGGCCCGCACTGAGGGCCAGTTGCGCGGACGAATCGTCGGGCAGGGTGTTGCCGGCCAATACCGCGACGCGGCTGGCGTCCATCCCGGAGAGGGAGTACCGGACGGTTACCCGGCTGGCCAGGTCCAACTGGCCGGAGCGGACCCTCTCCCCAAAAAGGGCCACCGGTGTGGTCTCGCCGACGCGGACGGTCACCGGCCTGCCCTGTTCCGGCTGGACCGTTATCTGCCCGGTGGCGCTGTTCATCAGGGTAACCATGCCGGTGACGTCGGCGGAAGGCTTTCCCGCCCGGTGCCTGGTGAGGACCGGGCTGTATAGCTGCTCGGCCGCGGCCAGTGAACCGGCATCCAGGGCGATCAGGTTGGAGAGGTGGGCGGCGCTATGTTCGGTCAACCTCCAGCGCAGCGCGGAGAGGTTGTCCTGCCCGCCTGAGCCCGATGAGCCCCCCGGTTCCTCGGACGATAGGTTGAGGTCCAAGGCGGCGAAGAGCCGGCGGGCGCTTTCCGCGGCGCCGTCGATCGCGGTCACCGTGAGGATCCCGGTGGCCAGGTCCTGTTCCAGGACAGCGGTGACAAGTTCGCCAACCGTCACCGCCCCCACCCCTTCCATGATGTTTGCCGTGACCGTCCGCCCGGAGTCGTCGCGTAGCGTTAGATTCTTGCCGGGACCTGGGCCGGCCACCAGCCCGGTGAAATGCCGGGTGCGTACCGGGCGGCTGGGTACGGCAAGGACCGATACGGCGCGCGGTCCCTCGGTCAGGACCGCCGCCGGAGTCCCCAGGGCGATGTTGGAGACGGACGGCGATCCCCATCCGTGGATGCGGATAATCGTGGCGGCGTCGATGGAGAGGGTGACCGGGCCTGAAACGGTCCGTAGTGTGATCTCGGAAGGCGCCACGGCGGTCACCGTGCCAAATATCCCGGACCGGCCGGACCTGGACTTACCGGAGAAGATGACCGGCCGTACCCGGGACTCGGACTCCCCGGTGATGGACGTGGCGATTACCTCGATGGCCAACGGGTTCCCGGCTTCTGGCCGTTCCAAACTGATCGAGAACCGGCCCTGAGCGTCGGGGAGGGCCAGACGCCCGTTCACGCTGAGGGTCGCGTCCGGCGAGGTGACACCGGAAACGGACACCCGGTCCGAGCCGGTCACCAGGTTCATCTCCGGAGAGGTGAGACGAAGCATCAGGGCCTGGGTTTGCGGTTCGAGGTCGGGGAAGGCTTTGGTCACGGTTTCCGGCGTGGCGGCGGGCAGGACCTTTTGTTCCCCGCCGCAGGCCGCCAAGAGTGTTAGAACCGCCGTTATCAGGGCTACCGCCAGCCGCTTCCGATCCACTTTGACCCCTCTTCCCCCTGCTACCACCCTGGATTCAACCACAGTTTAAAGGTTATGTAGTGCGGGGCCACGACTACAGAGCCGACCAATTATGTTAAAATCGTCACCCGGACTAAAGCCTGGCTTCGCCAACTGCTCATTCAAGCTCGGTGCGCGGTCCAATTGCAACGATCCTTACCTGTTTCCGTGCGGCGGCTTCAGGCCGATGATATCGACCAGGTCGTCGCCATTGAAAAAGAAGCGTTTTCACCCCTTTGGGTCAGCTCCTCCTTCAAGCGCGACCTGAACAACAAACGCGCCAACTATCTGGTGGCGTGTTTCGACGATGGGGTCTCCCCCGAAGAGATAATGGCCGAGATCGGGCTGGACCACCTGGGCCAAGTGGCTGACGAGCCGCCCAGCGGCCTCTGGTCGCGGGTGCTGGGGCGCATCGGTTTCTCCCCCAAGGCCGAGACCGGACGTGAAAATGAGGGCTTCGACATCGCCGGTTACGTCAGTGTTTGGTACCAGGGCGATGAGGCCCATATCACGGAGATCGCCGTTAAAGAGCCCCTGCGCGGCCGGGGCGTCGGAGAGCTGCTTCTGATTGCCTCCCTGGAGGCGGCCATTGAATACGGTTCCAGGGTGATGACGCTGGAGGCCCGGGTCTCCAACTTTATCGCCCACCGTATGTACCAGAAATACAGCTTCAAATCGGTGGGCATCCGCAAGGCGTACTACTCGGACAACCGTGAAGACGCCGTGATAATGACCACCATTCCCATAGACACCGATGAGTACGACAAACTGTTCACCGACCTGCAGTCCACCTATCACGCCCGCTGGGGACGTCTGTGCATCGGCCACTGAGCACCGGTGTTGACGAGGGGGGCCGCGGCCTGGAAAGCAGCGGGGATGGCATGTACATAACGGTGATAAACTAGATGTGTTGATATTCAAAGGTTGCGCGCCGGCTGTTAGAGTTGAAGGCGGTTGGTTCCCAGGAGCGGCCGCCTCCATCAAGTTGACCGGCGGCCAAGTTGACCAGCCGCAGTCGCGTTGATAGAATGGCTCCGGCGTCACTCAGGCCTATGGGAGCCTGCCCCAACAGTATCCTGAAAGGGTATCCACCCGCGGGCCCGGTCAACGAATCAGGCCAGATTAACTAGTGATGTTGGTAATTGGGTTAACGGGTAGCATCGGCACCGGCAAGAGCGAAGCTGCCCGTCAATTGGAGGCTCTGGGAGCCTCGGTCATCAGTGCCGACCAGGTGGGCCATGAGGCCTATACCCCCAACACAGAGGCGTGGGAGCAGGTTGTCGCCGCCTTTGGCGACGGAATCCTGCAGGAAGACGGGGAGATAGACCGGCGCAAGTTGGGGGCCATAGTGTTCTCCGACGCCGCGCAACTGACGAAATTGAACCAGATAATGCATCCGCGGATGGCGCGGATGGTTGCGGACAAGATCGAGGTCCTGCGCAGCCAGGGGGTAGACGTTGTGGTGGTGGAGGCGGCCCTGCTCTTTGAGGCCGGATGGGACTCCCTGGTGGAGGAAGTGTGGGTCACCGACTCCCCGGAACAGATGGTCATCGAACGGCTCAAGAAGCGCAACGGTCTTTCCGAAGAGGAAGCACGCAAACGAATCTCCTCCCAGATGGACCGGGCGGAGCGTCTGGAAAAATCGGACTTCGTCATTGACAACTCGGGGGATATGGCCGGACTGGAAAGCGCCATCAAAGAGTTGTGGGACCGCAGAGTAGCGGTATAGCGAAGATATAAAAGGACCGGGAATAAAAATGGTTGAAACGGCACCGGGAAGCTACAAACAGTACGCGATCGAGGAGTTCCTGGTTAGGGACGAACCCTATTACCTGCCCATTGGCGATGAGCTGGAGCTTTTCACCGCCGCGTACCACCAGCATATCCCGGTCTTGTTGAAGGGGCCAACGGGCTGCGGCAAGACCAGGTTCGTCGAGTACATGGCCTGGAAGCTGGGCCGCCCCTTGGCGGTGGTCAAGGAAAACGGCGAGACGGAAGAGGAACTGGAGGACGGAGCGGTCCGCGTGCCCCTGATCACCATCGCCTGCCATGAAGACCTCACCGCCAGCGACCTGGTGGGCCGGTATCTGCTGGACGCCAACGGCACCCGCTGGATCGACGGTCCCATGACCCGGGCGGTCAAAGCCGGAGCCATCCTCTATCTTGACGAGGTTGTGGAGGCCCGGAAAGACACCACGGTGTTGATCCACCCCCTGACCGACCACCGGCGTATCCTACCCGTGGAAAAAACCGGCACCATCATCGAGGCCGACGACCGGTTCCTGCTCTGCGTCTCCTACAACCCCGGATACCAGAGCGCGCTTAAAGACCTGAAGCACAGCACCCGCCAGCGCTTCATATCCATCGAATTTTACTATCCGCCGGCCGAACTTGAGAGCGAGATCATCCAGCGGGAGAGCGGCTGCTCCAAGGAACATGCCGATAGCCTGGCCAAGCTGGGCGAGAAGATACGCAACCTGGAGGAGCACGGTCTGCAAGAGGGCGCCAGCACCCGTCTGTTGATCTACGCCGCGCGGTTGATGTTGGAGGGGATCCCGCCGCGCCGCGCCGCCCAGGTGGCCATCGTTTGGACCTTGACCGACGACGTGGAACTGCAGCGCAGCCTAGAGGAAGTCACGTCTTCCATCTTCGAGTAGGGGAATAACTGAATGGGCCAGACGCCGCCGGAGTTGCTGAAACGGGCTCTGGCGGAGCGCGTCGTGGAAAGGGTCGACGGCGCCGAATTGACTCCCGCAGCCGTCATGGTTCTCCTTTACCCCAAGGACGGCGAATACTGTATCCTATTGAACAAGCGGTCGGAACAGGTTGAGCACCATAAGGGGGAGATATCCTTCCCCGGCGGAGCGAGAGACCCGGAAGACCGAGACTCATTGGAGACAGCCCTCCGTGAGACCGAAGAAGAGATGGGAATCAAGCGGGGCGACATCACCGTGCTCGGTGAGATGGATGAAGTCGCCACCCGCAGCCAATTCCGGGTGCAAGTGTTCGCCGGCACCATAGAATACCCCTACACATTCAACCCCAGCGCCATTGAGATTGCCGAGGTACTGGAATTCCCCGTTACCGCGCTGATGGACCCGGCCAACCGCCGGGTCGAAACTCGTTGGGAAGACGGGCAACCGGTGACCTCGTATTCCTATGTCCACGAAGAACACGTCGTCTTCGGGGCGACTGCCAGAATCCTCCAGAGATGCATCGAATTCCTAGACGAAGGACTGGAAAGCGAGGGACGCCAAGTTGACTAGTGGTCCAATATCCGAGACAGAGAGCGAACTGGCGAAGCTGCCTCCGGCAGTGCTTGAGGCCTATCATGCGGCCAACGAAACGGTAAAAGAGTCCTTTGGCGAAGAGGAGATCGGTCTCTGGGCCAAAGAGGGCCTGACCATCGGCACCCAGACGGTGCGTTCCTGGGAATCGGCCATCGAGTATTACCGGGTCAGCCCCGAGGTCAGCAAGTTCCTGTCCTTCCCGTCGTTCATGCAATGGGCCCGGTGCGGCACCTACCTGGCCCAAGATTCGCCCACCCTGGCGGTGGCGTTCTTCAAGGCCAGCGTTTCCATAGTCCCCAACCTGCGGCCCCAGTACATCCCCCGCTGGGCGGGCCTGGGCCGCAGTCTCTACAAGGGCACCTGGAAGTCCAGCACCCTGGCCGCCAAGTTCTTCGAGGTCAGCCCGGACCTGGTCCGGAACCTGCCCTTCTGGGACGTGGAGGTCTTCGCTTCCCTGATCGAGGCGTTGTCCTACAAGTCCTACGACGTGGCCGGAGAGTGCCTGGTATTGGGACGGGACGTCCTGCCCGCCATGGGCCGGGAACGTGAGCCCTTCTTGGCCATGTCCCGAGCCCTGATCGACACCAGTTGGCGGGAGGTTAAGACCTGCTTGGAATTGGTGCCCCGGGCGCTGCAACTTGTTGAAGAGAGCCAGACCGGCCGGTTCCTGAAGCTGGGCGAACGCCTGGCCAAGGTCGGCCTCCGGGATACCTCCCGGTTCCTGTCCGACGGCACCCAAGCCCTGAGCAAGGTGCCCCAGGGGTCCCAGAGCTACATCTTGGACCTCTGCGACGCCCTGGTGGTGATCACCCCCGACGCCGTTCCCCCCTTCCTGCGGAGCCTGGACACCGTCCTGAACCGCATCACGGTCAGTCAGTTGGACGTCTGGTTCCAACACGGGGCGCACCTGCTCCAAGAGAATCCCGAAAGCGGCATCGCCTTCTTCAAGATCGAGTCCAACACCTCGGAGTCGATGTTGGAGACCCTCTCCTCCAGCCTGGAATTGGACCGGGTGAAGGGCATCCTCCGCCTGTATTGCCAGGCCCTATCGGGGACCAGTCTGGAGATACTCGACACCCAGCAACTGGTGCGGCGGAACATCGGTTGGGTGGACGAGGACTCGGCATCAACCGACGGCAGCAAGATCTTCCTGCCTCCGGTGGTGGACCATTACCCCAACAAACAGGATAACTTCTCCTGGTTCAAGGTGGTCTCCACCCACCAGGTGAGCCACCTGGAATTCGGCAGCTTCCGGTACGACTTCGAGAAGCCGGCCACCCAGTTTGAGGACCGGCGCCATGGGTTGGAAGAAGTGATGCTCCAGCGCAAAGAGCAGGAGCGAGCCGCGGCCCGCGAAGCCCACGAATTGGCCGCCCAACTCCTGGCATCGGGAGCAGAGGGCGACGTCGATATGTCGCCGGGATACATCGACCCCAATGACACCGGCAGCGTGCGGACCTTCACCGACATCGGCCGGTTCTTGGAGGTCTTCGAGAACGGCCGCCTGGCCTTCGACATCTTCACGGTCCTGGAGGACTGCCGTCTGGACTACCGGATCAAGGTGGAATACCCAGGCATCCGGTCAGCTTCGTCCCGCGTCCAGGGCGAGTCCCTGGAAAAGCGCCCCAACATCGAGGAGCTGCCGGTGCAACAGGGCATGGTGGAGCTTCTGGTCCACATGAGCTTGGATAAATTTCAAGACCTGCCGGTGGCCAAGGAGTACCAGGAAGCCGCTGAGGTGCTTTCCAGCATCCTCCATCAACTCCGTACCGCCGAAGCCAACGTGGAAGATGCCGCGGAGGCCACCCTCCGGGCCTACGAGATCATCTCCCGCATCCCCAACGAGCAGCAGGAGGAAGACCAGTTCGAAGAGCAGGACCTGGAGGAACCAGGCGATTTCTCCGAAGAGGACTACCAATCCCTGGTTGACCAATTACAAGCCGGCTTGGACGCCTCTTCCGACAGCGGCGACGGGGAGTCCTACGAGTCTCCGGACCCGGTGGACTACCGGGGCGACTTCAAGCCTGAGATGGTCCAACTGTTGACCAAGCTGCAGGCCGATGGGGGCGAGCAGGGTGAGGGCCAGCCCATGACCCAGGAGATGCTGGAGCAACTGCTTCAGGAGAGCCCCGAATTGGAGCTGGACGCCGAGCAAGGCGAGGTGAACAGCGACATGAGCATGTTCGCCCAGAACATCATGAAGGAAGCAGGCGCTCCGCCGCCCAATTCCCAACCGGGAGAGGGTTATGGGCCGTTGCTGCACGACGATGAGCACGGCGGCGAGCTGGAGGCCCGGGAGCCCGAGACCTACGTGTACGACGAGTGGGACTTCCGCGCCAACGACTACAAGCCCCGGTGGTGCATCGTCAAAGAGAAGTTGGTGGAGGAGGGCGACACCAACTTCTACCATGAAGCACTGAAGACCTATGCTACTCTGGCCAACCACATCCGCCGCCAGTTCGAACTGATCGTGCCAGAGAGCATGCGCAAGACCTACCGGCTGGTGGACGGTGAGGACCTCGACTTGAACGCGGCCCTGGAAGCCTGGTGCGACCTGAAGATAGGTGTTCCGCCCGACGACAAGATCTACTGGCACCGGAACCGGAACCGCCGGGAGGTGGCCGTGGTCTTCCTCCTGGACATGAGCGCCTCCACCGCCGAGGCCATCGACGAAGGCCGCCAGACGGTGGACGACCGCGACGCCCCCGACGACCCGGTGGAGTACATGGTCTGGCTGCGCCGCCGCCGGGAAGGGCTGGTGCGCCGCAATTACAAACGGATCATCGATCTGGAGAAAGAGGGCACGACGCTCTTGATCAACGCCCTGGAGTCCATCGGCGACACCTACGGGATCTACGGCTTCTCCGGCTACGGCCGCGAGAACGTGGAGTTCTATGTCATCAAGGACATCAACGAGGAATTTAGCGACAAGGTCAAGCGGCGGATCGATAAGATCACCCCGCTGCACGCAACGCGCATGGGCGCCGCCATCCGTCACGCCACCACCAAGCTGGAGAACCAGGACGCCAAGACCAAGATCATGTTCCTGATCAGTGACGGCCGGCCCCAGGACCGGGGCTACAGCCGGGAGGGCGTGGAGAAGGAATACGCCGTCCACGACACCCACATGGCCCTGGTGGAAGCCAAACGCAAGAATATCACCCCGTTCTGTCTCACCGTGGACAAGGCGGGTCACGATTACCTGAAAAGCATGTGCGGGGACATGGGCTACGAGGTGCTGGACAACATATGGTCGCTGCCGGAGCGGCTGCCCATGCTGTACCGGCAACTCACCAGCCAACGTTAGGCGGCGCACCAACAACACCATCGAAAAACGGTCGAAAAAGGGCCCCCGTCCGCAGGGGCCCTTTTCTTATTCTGATATCGTCATTCCGGTGGAGAGTGGCCCACCATTCCATCGATGACGTTGTCTAACATGAACCAGGGCGGGTCACAGACCCGCGCCTACGTGATGCGATGGTTTTCCGCCGGCTTTCGTGGAAGGCGATCTGCAAACAAGTTTGGTGTTGTGCATGCGTAGGAGCGGGTTTGAAACCCGCCCTGTGTCGGTTCAACCAATCCCCGGGAAACGATCCAAGTCCGCCGCTCTGGGCTCCCGCCTATGCTGGAACAGCGGGTCGGCGCCAAGTTGTGTTCTCGATCAAATGAATTCCAGCGAGGGGGATCCGGGATTCCCATGCTTCATCGGCCACCGAAACGCGAGTACTAGGCGTAACGGAGCAGGACCTGGGCCAATTCCTCGGGGCGCTGGGCCATCACCTGATGGCACGAATCGATCTCCAACGTTTCCACGTCCTCGAACCGCTCGGCGATGCGGCGCTGGGCGTCAGGCGGAATCATTTTGTCCTGGGTCAGCACGATGTAGGTCACCGGGCAGGGCGGGTCGGTATCCTCCATGGACAAACGTGACTTGAGCACCTTGGTTGGCAGCGGGCCGAAGAACCCCAGAAGCTGAACCACCTCCATGGGGTCCATGCCGTTGCACAGGAACCCGTTGATGGCGGGTTTGGGCAGCTTAAATTCCTGACGGGACATTGTGCTCAACGTGGAAAACAGCCTGAACGCGGCCCGTGTCCGCCGCGGGCAGGCGCTGAGCAACGGCCGCTGCGGCGCCGGCACTATCCCCGCCACCAGCACCACCCGCTTGGGCGGAACGGGCATCTCTTTGGCCGCTTGGAGCACCAGGCTGCCGGAGAACCCATGGCCCACCAGCACCAGGTCCTGCAACCGCTCCCGCTCCACGGCCCTTGTGATGGCCTGGACGCACTCTTCCAGCCGCACCGCGGCGGTGTCGCCGTCTGCGTCCGCGCCGTGGCCCGGAAGGTCAAGGGGATGTACCCGGTTGGCCCGGCGGCGTTTGTACAGGGTGGGCGGGTGCTCTTCCGGGGCGGTCAGGTATCCCCAGACCGATCCCCAACTCCAAGCTCCCTGTCCCGCGCCATGCACCAGTAGGTAGTCGGTCATCTAGCTTCTCTAAGCATGTCTAAATATATCGATCCTATGATTTGCATTCCGTCAGTTCAAGGTTGTGTGCTGCAGGCTGTCAGCTCCGCGTTACCGCGGACCGCAGCGCGTCCAGCAATGGCCCATCCTCTTCGGGCAACACGGTGCGCGGGTCCAGCAAAACCCGGTCATCTTCGATGCGGGCAATCACCGGGGGGCTGCAATCCCGCAGCCGGCGCATGACTTCTTCCGGCCCAGTTTCTTGGCAGTCTACCGAGAGCACCCACGACGGCAGGGTTTCGCCTGGCAGGCTGCCGCCGCCAACCGCGGATAAGCTCTTCTCCACCGACGCGAGACAATCCAGTCCGGACTGCCAAGATTTAGCCCTCTTCTTTAAACTGGCCGCTGGGGTGGAGATCATACGCCAGACCGGAATCTCCCGCTCCGCCTCGCCCCGCAGGTAATGCAGCAACGTGGCGGTGAGGCTGGCCAGACTCAGCTTGTCGATGCGCACCGCCCGGGCCAACGGGTGCCGGGCCAGCCGGTCCACCAGGTCCTTTTTGCCCACTATGATGCCCGCCTGGGGCCCGCCCAACAGCTTGTCTCCCGAGAAGAACACCAGACCGGCGCCGTCCTTGATGCTCTCTTGGGGTGTCGGCTCGTGGGCCATGCCGTATTTCTCGGTCAACAGCAGACTGCCGCTGCCCACGTCGTGTAGCACCGGGATGCCCCGCCTTTGGCCCAAGTCCACCAGGTCGGAAGTGGCCACCGACGCGGTGAATCCCTCCACCCGGAAATTACTGGCG
This sequence comes from Chloroflexota bacterium, assembly GCA_022571575.1. Next base: position 18,702 of record JACZXN010000004.1, read on the forward strand.
TGGACCTTCAAAAAGGCGGCGGTGTTCTCGGTCACCGCCTGGTCGTAGTCGCTTAGGTAGGTGCGGTTGGTGGTGCCAACGTCGATCAGAGTGCTGCCGCTCTGGCGCAGCACGTCGGGGACCCGGAAGCCGCCGCCGATCTCCACGGCCTCGGACCGGGAGACCACCACCTCCTTGCCGGCGGCCAGGGCCGAGAGGCCCAAGAGCATGGCCGAGGCATTGTTGTTCACCGCCAGGGCCGCCTCGGCCCCGGTGAGTTGGCGCAAAAGGGACTGCAATTTCGCCTGCCGGGAGCCGCGGCGTCCGGTGGAAAGGTCCAGTTCCAGGTTGGAATACCCCTGGGCCGCCTGGTTGGCGGCCTCGATGGCGGCCCGGCTCAGGGGAGCGCGTCCCAGGTTGGTGTGGATCACCACCCCGGTGGCGTTGATCACCGGCCGGGGCTCGGCCCGCATGGTGTCTTCTATCCGCCGCGAGACGGACTCGGCCACATGACCGGCGCCGGGCGGATCGCCACCCTGCCTGATCTGTTCCCGCGCCGCTTCCAACTCCTCCCGGACCAGGCCGACGACCCAGTCGCGGTCGAAGGACTGGGCGGCGGCGGCCACATCCTGATTGGCAAGAACACTGTCGACGCTGGGGAGGTTGCGAAATTGCATCTACCGGTCCGAATCCTGTGGGCCTGCTTATATGTGCGTAGACTGGGCTTTATTCTAGCATGAGGGCTTGATAAATCAGCGGAATCACGCCTCATCCAGCCCGTCGGGCCCCCCAATCTGGGGATGCGGCCCTGGCATTGACGGAATCACTGGTATAGAATGGATTCCAATCAGTCACGGGCCGCGTGACAGGCGGTAGTGTACCAGGAATGAAACCCAAGCTGGTCGCAATATTAGTCGTGGGACTCCTGTCCCTGTCCATCGTTGCCACGGCAGTGGCCGCCATCGGCCAGGCTGTGGCGGAAGAACCCGGCGCGTCCAGCGTCGCCCTTGGCGGCTACACCAACAATATCGGCGACACCAATGACCGCGGCGGGCTGACCGGCGCGTTCTTTCGGGTCTGCCCCTTCCACTAACCTCGACCCCACTCTTCAAGAGAGAATCCGCCGGGATAACCATCCGGTGTCCGGGCATCATCCCCAGGCTTCATCCCTTGGCTTCCAGACCTCGGATTCCGCTGCCCAGTTGACCTTGGGCCGCTCCGCGCCGTATGTTCTTGTTGCCCAAACCCAGCCGCACCGAACCCAGCCGTAATGGAGAATGTAGTCATGCAATCGGGACTCCCCCCGGAACTTGAGGCCCTGAAGAACACCATCCGGCAGATCGTGAAGGATGAATGCTACCCCCTGGAGGCGGAGTTCCTGGCCAACCCGTCCCAAGAGGGCGGCGATGAAGGCGCGCCCAGGGGCATCGCCGAGGCCCTCTCCGGGCTGCTGGGCACCCTGCCCAAAGAGGCCTGGGACCGCCTGAACAAGGTCTCCAAGGACACGGGCATCTACACGTCCTTCGTCCCCGAGGAGTACGGCGGCGGCGGCATGGGGGCCCTGGGTCACGTTGTCCTGGACGAAGAGGTCCACAAGAGCATCGTGCAACTGCCGACCTCGCCGGTGCCCATGATGATGATCGGCTCGGCCACCCCGGAGCAGGAGCAGGAATACCTGCTGCCGTCGGTGGAGGGCAAACTGCACTACGCCTTTGCCCAGACCGAACCCAACGCCGGCTCCGACCCCGGCGGCATGATGCAGACCCGGGCGGTGCTGGACGGCGACGACTGGGTGCTGAACGGCACCAAGACCTTTATCTCCGGGGCCACCACCGCCGACTACCTCCTG
>JACZXN010000189.1 GCA_022571575.1 Chloroflexota bacterium
CATGTCGGCGTCTTCGATGGCCCGCACCGCCTCCGGATGTGCGGTAGGGTCAGCTGGGATCAGAGTTAACGACCGGAGGCGGTCGGATGAATTGCCAACTCGACTCTCGCCGATCAGGGTCTCGCCGGAAACCGTGCTTCCGACCAACGTTACATTGCTGAGTGTAGAGGGGATGACTCGGCCTCGTATGGCGAGGAGTTCCCCAGCTATCTCCACGCCACGATAGAAGTCGCCACCGATACCGGCCAACGCGGCGATCAGGATATTACCGAAACTGTGGCCGTCTAGCTGCCCTTCAGACTCAAACCGGTAGTCCATGAGTTGCTGCATGACATCTTCAGAGTCGGCCAACGCCACCAGACAGTTCCGGATGTCACCCGGGGGCAATATGCCAAGTTCACTCCTGAGCCGCCCGGAACTCCCTCCATCATCGGCCATTGTCACCACGGCGCTGATGTTGGAGGTGTAATGCTTCAGGCCCCGCAGCAGATTGGGCAGGCCGCTGCCGCCGCCGATCACGGTGATCCTTGGTCCGGAGCCAAGGACCCGTTCCACATAGAGGGAGTCAAGGATCGGCCAGTGTCTGGTCCGTTGCCCTACCTGTCCCAATGAACGGCTGAGGCCGAGGACCGCGATCAACGCTCCCACGACTCCGGCGCCGATGAATACGGCGCCACGCAGGTAGGGAGATTGGTTGCGCAGGCTGACCGTTTCCAGGAAAGAGATCAAGGTGGGGCCGGTGGATATCTTCAGAGCGAAGATGACGCCAATGGTGATCAGGGCAAGGCCAATGGCTCCCACCGCGAACCAGCGCTTCAGAGAAAGCCCAGGGATCAACAGGAACAGAAGATACTGGTGGAAACGCCTGCTGGTCAGCGCCCTGAGCGCTCGTATCATGTTCCTCCGCCGCGATCAACACCGCGCGTCTTCAGCGGCACGGTCATGGTCGAAAACATAGGCTAAAGTGAAGGGCCTGACCGAAAACGCCAAACAAACCAACCCGATTCTAGGGAGCGGCGTGCACGAGTGTCAAGGTGGATCAATGCACCCCCACCGGAGTACGACGAGGAAAGACCGGTCGTCCTGGAAGTGACCAAAGAGGCTCAATTCTCCTGGATGGCCGGAGCGATACGGGAGTGCCAGGGCGTCGCCTGCTCGTAGGCGTAGGAGGCCCGGAACAGGGTCTCTTCGGCGAAGGGGGCCGCCCCAAGTTGCAGGCCGATGGGCAGCCCGTCGGCGGTGAACCCTCCTGGGATGGAGATGGCTGGCAGGGCCGCCAATGAATAGCAGCCGGTGTAGGCGCGGCGGAAGAAGAACCGGGTGCGAACGTCCTCGGCGTTCTCGAATTTTGCGGTGAGGTCCGTGTGCTTCGGTGCTGGGTAGGGAGACGTGGGCGACACCAGGATATCAACGTCTTTCAGGACCTCCATGATCTGACGGCGCAGTAGGACTCTGGCCTTTGCCGCCCGGTTGTACACCTTGGCCGGCACCAATGAAGCCGACTGGAGCCTGGTCCGGCTGGCCTGGTCCAGGTCGCCAGGCTGGTTGCGCAGGATCTCGTCTCTGGCCCCGGCCCCTTCGGTGTCGGCGATGCCTACGAAGATGGCGCCCGCCAATTCGGCCAGCGGGATGGACACCTCCGTTACCTCGGCGCCCAACTCCCGGAAAGTATCGAGACTGGCCTCGATGGCCGAGCGCACGTCCGGATGCATGTCCTGGGTCTGGTGCAGCTCCTTGATGAGCCCCAGACGGAGGCCCCGTACCCCGTCCCGCATGTGGGCGGTGTAATCGGGGACCGGCTTATGGCTGGTGTAGGGGTCCTTCTCGTCGTAACCCGCGATGACGCCCAGCATGACGGCGCAGTCCTCCACGGTCTTGGTCATGGGGGCGGCGGCGTCCATGAACCAGCACATGTGGGTCATGCCGAAGCGGCTCACCCGCGTGAAGGTGGGACGCAGACCGACCACTCCGCAGTAGGACGCCGGCCCGCGGCCCGAGCCGCCGGTGTCTTCGCCCATCGACGCGGCGCACAGATGGGCCGCCAGCGCCACCCCCGAGCCGCTGCTGGACTCGCCGGGGCTGCATTCGAAGTTCCAGGGGTTGGCGGGGATGCCCCAGGGCGGGTTCTGGGTGCCGCCCATGGCCAGTTCGCTCATGTTGAGCTTGCCCAGCAGCACACCGCCCGCCTCCTTCAATCTTTTGACGACCGTTGAATCCTCGGTGGGGACGAAATCCTTATAGATCTTGGAGCCGTTGGTCGTGAGGATGCCCTCGGTCCAGTACTGGTCTTTGACCGCGATGGGCACCCCGGCCAGAGGGCCTGGGTCCTCGCCCCTCTGGATGCGGCCGGCCACTATGCGGGCGGCGTCCAACGCCTCTTCCCGGACCACGGTGATGTAGGCGGCCAGCCGGGAGTCCCACCGGTCGATACGCTCCAGGTAGGCTTGGACCGCGTCCACGGGAGACAGCTCTTTGGCCTTGATGGCCTGGGCTGTATCAGTCGCGGAAAGAAAGGCGATATCACTGGAATCCATCAAAATCTCCAGGGGAATTCTCCAAGGGTCTGCTGATGCTCAAACGAGGACAGTCGGCTGTTACGCCTGTCCCTCCTCCGGAAAGATGGCCACCGGATGGATGTTGGCCAGGTCCAGTTCCTTCAGACGGTCCAACTCCTGCATCAGGCTGCCGAAGCGGTTGGTCACCTCGTCCAGTTCGTCATCGGCGATCTCGATCCCAGCCAGGCGCGCCAGTTCCCTCACGGTGTCTCTATCCACGGCCATCTCGGTACACCTCGTCAGATTTGGCCCACCGTTGGGCGGGCCGAAATTCTTGCGACAATATATCCCCGGCCCGTGGTCCTGTCCAGCAACCGGGCCGAATCCGCTCCAAGGCATCTGGCGGATAGGGGACGGCGTAGCTAATATCAAGTAAGGAACCCGTTGCCAAAGGCTGCCGATGAAATTTCAGCTACCCCTTATACTCATGATCCTGAGCTTCAAGGCCCCTCGCTTGATGGCGAGGGGCCTGGCCATCACGATACTCGCGGTGTCCATCGCTTGCACCTCCGCCGCAGCCACTCTGGAGCCCACACCCGCACCCACACCCACCGTAGAGGCGGCGTCGCCGGCACCCACGCCCAAGGCAACTTCCACGCCCACGTCCACGGCCACGCCCACTCCCCGGCCCGTGGACCTGGAACCGGCTCCGGTGGACGCCTTCGCCGTGCTGGAGGAATTCCTGGATGAACTGGGGTCCAGGGAGAGCGCCACGGACCAAGAATTAGCCGCGGCCCGATACCTGCAATCCCGATTCCAGGAATTGGGGTATGCGACGGAACTCCAGACCTTCACCGTGGAGGACCTTTCCCTTGCCGGATTGGGGTTGACCCTGGACACACCTCAGCAAAGGGAGTTCAACGCATTACCCATGGGCAACACGGGGCTGGGAGAAGTGTCCGGTATTCTGACTCCGGTGGGCCTGGCGATGCCCGGAGACCTGCCGGATGCCGGCCTGGAAGGCCGGATCGCTCTGGCCAAGCGCGGAATCATCACCTTCCAGAGCAAGGCCGAGAACGTTTTCGCCGCGGGGGCCGTTGGGCTGGTGGTGTACAACAACGTTCCCGGCGCGTTTCGAGGGGTGCTTGCGACTCAGCCTGAATTTCCGGTGATCGCCCTCTCCCGAGATGACGGTGAGGCCATCGAGGCCCTGCTGGTGGAATCTGAGATACGGGCTTCCATCGCGCTGACTTTGGAAAACCGGCCCTCCCGGAACGTGATCGCCGAGAAGAAGGGTCCCGGAGACGCGGTGGTGGTCCTGGGGGGGCACACGTTTGGTTCGGTGAGCGCCGGAAGTAATCACACCTGTGGGGTCAGGACGGACGGTCAGGGTCTCTGCTGGGGATCCGGCAGCAGCGGCCAGCTCGGTAACAACAATACCGTAACTCAGTTGTCCCCGGTTTTTGTCAGTAACTTCATCAGGTTCGCCTCGGTGGACGCCGGAAGCTTCCACACGTGCGGGGTTACAACGGGCAGAGACGCCTTCTGTTGGGGATCCGGCGCCCGCGGCCAACTCGGCAACGGCTCTACCGCCCAGAGCAACGTGCCGGTGTTGGTCATCGGCGCGCTTGAGTTCTCCTCGGTGAGCGCCGGAACCAACGACGGCACGTGCGGTGCCGCGACCAGCGGTGCGTACTGCTGGGGGCACAACGGCAATGCCCAGTTGGGCAACGGCACCACTCTACGAAGCGCGATACCGATTCGTGTCAGTGGCTCGCGGTGAGGCGCGCTGCTTGAACGCGATGGCGGAGGGGCGGCTCCATGCGGAGCCACCCCCGGTGTGTGTTCTGCGAAAGTCGGGTTCGACGAGAATCAGCCTTCCCGGCCTCAAGACGCCGGGGGTGCCGTCTAACGAATTTCCTGGACGCGGCCGGCCGGGGGTTCCGGCAGACCCACAGGGCGGTCGGCAGAGCGCACCGGGTAGTCCGGAAAGGTTGTGAGTAGTAGGTTGTGGGTTGATCATTGACGTTGAACCAGACGGGTCAGATCCAGCTCCCCTCTCCCCTCTCCCCCGCTCCCCG
>JACZXN010000190.1 GCA_022571575.1 Chloroflexota bacterium
GCCCGTTTTGGATTCCATCGGCAATCAGGCCTACTACGTCGGCCCCATCGGTTGCGGCGCCATCGCCAAATTGGTGCACAACTGCACCGGGTACATAGTCCAGGCGGCCCTGGCCGAGGTGTTCACCATGGGTGTGAAGGCCGGCGTCGAGCCCCTGGCGCTCTGGCAGGCGGTGCGCAAGGGCGCCCAGGGACGGCGTGGGACCTTCGAGGGACTGGCCGAGCACCTGCTGCCCGGCAAGTTCGACCCGCCGGACTTCGCCCTGAAGCTGGCGCGAAAAGACGTGGACCTGGCGGTGTCCGTGGGCCGTGAGTTCGACGTTCCCATGCGCCTGGCCAACCTGGCGTTGGCGGAGATGACCGAGGCCATGAACCGGGGCTGGGGCGACCGCGACTCCCGCGTGGCCATGCTGCTCCAGGAAGAGCGGGCCGGGGTGGAGGTGCGGGTGGACGAGGATGTGCTGAAAGCGGTGCTGGAGGCCGAGAAGAACGTATAGCAGCTATCGCAAATGTGGTTCGACAAGCTCACCACGAACGGGAGGAGGAGTTATTGCGGTTCGTCCTGAGCCTGTCGAAGGGCCCAATAGCGGAGCGCGCAGGCTTTTGAAATGGCTTCTAGAAGCTAATTGGCCGCTTCCGGCTGCCAGCGCAGGTCGGGCTGGCGGGCCGCTTTGGCCTCGTCCAGCCGGGCCACGGGCGTGGTGTGGGGCGCGCTGTTCACCAGCTCCGGGTTCTCGGTCACCTCACGGTCGATGTCGATGAGCGCCTGGACGAAAGCGTCGATGGTTTCCTTGGTCTCCGACTCCGTGGGCTCGATCATGAGCGCCTCGTGGACGATGAGCGGGAAGTACATGGTCGGCGCGTGGAAGCCGTAGTCCAACAACCGCTTGGCGATCTCCAGGCCGCTGGCGCCCCGCTCCTTCTGCCAATCGGCGGAGAACACCGCCTCGTGCATGCAGGTGCGGTCGTAGGGCAGGTGATAGACGCCGCGCAGGGCATTCATCATGTAGTTGGCGTTCAGCACCGCGTTGCCGCTGATGGACTTGATGCCCGCGCCGCCCAGGGTGCGGATGTAGGTGTAGGCCCGCACCAGCACGCCGAAGTTGCCGTGGAAGCCGCTCAGTTTCCCGATGCTCTTATCCGGAGTGGACAACTCGAAGGCATCGCCCCGCTGGGTGACGATGGGGGCCGCCAGGTAGGGGGCCAACTGGGGGGTGGCGCACACCGGGCCCGATCCGGGCCCGCCGCCGCCGTGGGGCGTGCTGAAGGTCTTGTGCAGGTTCAGGTGCGCCACGTCGAAGCCAAGCTCGCCCAGCTTCACCCGGCCCATGAGGGCGTTCATGTTGGCGCCGTCGCCGTAGACCAGCCCGCCCGCTTCGTGGACTATCCGGCAGACCTCGACGATGTTGGTGTCGAATAGGCCTAACGTGCTGGGCAGGGTGATCATCACCCCCGCCAGATCGGGACCGGAGACCTGGCGCAGGGCCTCCAGGTCCACGTTGCCGTCCTTGTCCGAGGCCAACTCCACGACCTCGAAGCCGGCCATGGCCGCCGACGCCGGATTGGTGCCGTGGGCGCTGTCGGGGATGGCCACCTTCTTGCGGCCGGTGTCGCCGTTGGCCAGGTGGAATGCCCGGATCATCAGCATGCCGCCCAATTCCCCGTGGGCCCCGGCCAGGGTCGCCAGGCTCACGGCGGGCAGTCCGGTGATCTCGCCGAGGAAGCCCTGCAGCCGGTGCAGCAGGTCCAGAGCCCCCTGGGAATGTTCGACGGGTTGCATGGGGTGGATGCCCGCGAAACCGGGCAGGAACGAGACGTCGTCGTTGATCTTGGGGTTGTACTTCATGGTGCAACTGCCCAGGGGATAGAAATGGGTGTCGATGGAGAAGTTCAACAGACTGAGCCCGGTGAAGTATTGGACCACCTCGGGCTCCGACACCTCGGGCAGCGGCAGTTCGTCCCGCAATAGGGCGCCGTCGGGCAGGGGTTGGACCGGAACGTCCAGGTCCGGCAGCACCACGCCCACGCGGCCCGGCACGCTCCGCTCCATCAGCAGTTTTTCGGTCTGTCGGTTGCCGCCCTGCCGCATTACTTGAACTCCGCCAGCGCCGCCACCAGGGCGTCGATGTCCTCTCTCGTGTTCATCTCGGTGACGCACAGGAGCATGCCGTTGGCCACCTGCCCGCTCACGTCCAGACCGCCCAGGATATTTTGCTCCATCAGCTTCTTATTGATCTCGGCGGGAGGGGCGGGGCATTGGACGACGAACTCTTGGAAGAAGGGGCCCTCGATCGGGAGGGAATAACCCGGCAATCCGCCGATCTCGGATGCGGCGTAGTGGGCCTTGTGGTAGCACAATTCGGCCACCTGACGCAGCCCCTGTTTGCCCATGGCCGCCAGATAGATGGTGGAAGCCAGGGCGTACAGGGCCTCGTTGGTGCAGATGTTGGAGGTGGCCCGTTCCCGGCGGATGTGCTGCTCCCGGGTCTGGAGGGTGAGCACGTACCCGGTCTTGCCGTTCTTGTCCACCGTGCGGCCCGAGAGGCGGCTGGGCATCTGGCGGATGTACTCCTGCTTGGTGGCGAACAGGCCGACGTAGGGCCCACCGTAGCTGGCCGGGATGCCCAGGGGCTGCCCATCGCCGGTGACGATGTCGGCCCCGTAGTGGCCCGGAGTCTGGAACAGGCCCATGGCGGTGGGGTCGCAGGAGACAATCGCCAGGGCGCCCTGTTCGTGGGCGGCGTCCACCAGTGAACGCAGGTCTTCGATGTACCCGAAGAAGTTGGGGTATTGCAGCACCAGACACGCCGTATCGGAGTTCAAATTAGGCGCGGAGGGACTGACAACCTCCACCGAGATGTCTTGAGACTGGCAGTAGGTGTGGATGACGGCGGAGTAGGCGGGAGAGATGGTGCCGGCCAGGGCGACCTTCTCCCGCTTGGTCACCCGGCAGGCCATCAATGCCGCCTCGGCCAGGCTGGTGGCGCCGTCGTACATGCCGGCGTTGGCCACTTCCATGCCGTAGAGGTTGCAGACCAGCGTCTGGAACTCGTAGATCGCCTGGAGAGTCCCCTGGCTGGCCTCGGCCTGGTATGGCGTGTAGGCGGTGAGGAACTCGCCGCGGGTTATCAACGGCTTGATGATGGCGGGGATGAAATGGTCGTAGGAGCCGGCGCCCAGGAACGATGGCCCGCTGCCCAGGGGGCGGTTCTTGGCGGCCAGACCGGCCAGTTCCCGCTGGATCTCCAGCTCCGAGAGGGGCGCGGGCAGGTCCAGGGTGGGATTGCGGAATTCGGCTGGGATATCGGCGAAAAGCTGGTCGATGGAATCGATGCCCAGGGAGGCCAGCATCTCTGCCTGCTCGCCGGTGGTGTTGGGGATGTAGTGGGACTGGAAGTGGTCCTCGTTGGTTCCCGTGGCGCCGGGCCGGGTGGCGGTCATTACAGTCCAGCGGTGAAGGCGTCGTAGTCTTGGGCCGACATCAGTCCGTCGACCTCCGCGATGTCCGCCATGGTGACCTTGATCAGCCACCCCTCGCCGAAGGGGTCTTCGTTGACCAGTTCGGGGTGGTCCAGCAGCTTCTCGTTGATCTCCGTCACCTCGCCGTTGATGGGGGAGAACAGGTCTGAAACGGCCTTCACCGATTCGACCTCGCCCATCTTGCCCAGGTGGGTCACGTTGTCGCCAACCTTGGGTAGTTCAAAGAACACGATGTCTCCCAGTTGGTCTTGGGCGTAGTCGGTGATGCCGGCCACGGCGCTCTTGGCCGCCGCGTCTTCAATCATGACCCACTCGTGTTCTTGGGTGTATCTGCGGTCGTCGGGACTCAATTTGGCTAGGTCCTCCTGGGGCGGGTGTAGAAGGGGAGCGCGGTTACTGTCACTTGGGCCGTGCGGCCCCGGATGTCCAGGTCCAGCGCCGTTCCGGGCTCGGCGTAACGCTCCAAAACGTAGCCCATGCCGATGCTGGTGTCAAGGGTTGGCGAATAGCTTCCGCTGGTCACGGCGCCGATGGTTTCTCCCTGGTCAAGAAGGCTGTATCCCGCGCGGGGGGCGCTGCGTCCCGGCAGGGTGAAGCCCACCAATCTCCGGGCGACGCCGTTTTCTTGTTGGTCCTTAAGAACATGGGAGCCGACGTACTCTTTGTCGAAGCGCACAAAGCGGTCCAGGCCGGCCTCGATGGGGGTAGTCTCCTGGTCGATCTCGTGGCCGTGGAGGGGCAGCCCCGCCTCCAAGCGCAGGACGTCCCTGGCCCCCAGTCCGCAGGGGATGGCGCCCGAGCCGGTGAGGGCGGTCCAGACCTTGACCACGGCGTTGCCTTGGACCAGCATCTCGAACCCGTCTTCCCCGGTGTAACCGGTCCGGCCCACCAGTACCGGAGCCCCCTGAATGGCGCTCTCGGTCCAGGAGAAGGGCCGCATCTCCGAAAGCGGCTTGTCGGCCAGCCGGTCGATCACATCGAGCGTGCCGGGGCCTTGGAAGGCGATGAGCCCGGTCGTTTCGGTGACGTCCTCCATGATGCAACCGGGAGAGAACTTCTCGTCGATCCAGCGCTGGAACCA
>JACZXN010000191.1 GCA_022571575.1 Chloroflexota bacterium
CACCGTCGCAGGTGATTCGCACAACCGTCGTTACGACTGCTGCGCGGTCGGAAGACAACAAAAAGGCCGAGAACTCCCAGCCTTTTCGACAGCACATAACTGTACAGGTTTTGCTTGGGTCCGTAGCTACGGTAGCACAGCGCTAACGGTAAGATGCGTGTAAAGCAGGTGCTCTAACCAACTGAGCTAACCACCCATTTCGCCCGGCTTGTGCCCAGCTAATGATAGTTTGGTTTCCGGCATTCCGCAAAGGCCTTTCAAGCCAGGCGTGTTCTTCGTTTGAATATCAGACCAGGTCTAGCGGCCCTTGAAGCTGGGGGTCCGCTTCTCAAGGAAGGCCAGCCGCGCCTCCTCGGCGTCCTCCGACCCGCCGAGGATGCCCCCGGCGTTGGAGGTGAGCACCATGGTGTTCTCCAGGGTGGTGTCCATGGCCGTGCGCATGATCCTCTTGCTGACCCACTGCACCATGGGCGGCACCCGCATGATGCGGCTGCACAGGTCCCGGGTGGTCTGCTCCAACTCGCTGGAATCCACCAGGTAATTGAGCAGTCCCCATTCGTAGGCCCGCTGGGCGTCCAGTTGCCCGGTGTAGGCGAACTCCAGGGCCCGGCCCAGTCCAGCCATCTTGGGCAGATAGTAGCTGGCGCCGTTCTCGAAGATCTGGCCCAGCTGGTGGTAGCCGATGAAACGGGTGGCCTCGCAGCCGACCCGGATGTCGCAGTGCAGGGCCATGTCCATGCCGGAGCCCACGGCCGCCCCGTTGATCATGGCGATGGTCGGCTTGCGGATCAGGGAGATGTCCCGGTGCAACTGGGTGAACCCGTGGAAGAAGTGCTGGCGGGTCAGGTCCGGCCCCTCGGTGTGGTCCCGGTTGCCCACGAAGTTCTCGCCCAGCGCCGACGGGTCGTTGTCCCGGCGCATGTCGGCCCCGGAGCAGAACCCCTGGCCCTCACCGGTGAGCACGATCACGCGGATGTCGGGGTCGTCGTCGGCCGCCCGCATGTATTCGCCCACCTTGGCCACGGTGCTGTTCTCCTGGGAGTTTCCCATCAGGGCGTTCCGGCGCTCGGGCCGGTTGAACGTGATCCAAGCGATACCCGTGTCCTCAGCTTCGTATTTCAGGTAGTCGACCAGTTTGGGTCCCATGGTTCGTCTCCTTTGGAAATCTATTTTGGTTTTGTCTGCGCCGCTGCGGCGCAGCCTTTTGCGAACGTGCCCCTACTATACAACCTGGGCAACCTGGCTTCAGTTGAGACGGGTCAGGCAGCCTTCCACGGTACTCGTTGATGGTTCAGCGATATCCGGCATGATTTGCGCGATTTAGCATGAAATATATCCCAAACGTCCCCGTGATAACCGTGTTATCATGTCGCATCTTTCCCATGCTATGAATACCGGCCACGCCTGAAGGGGGTAAATACCATGGCCGAGCCCAACAGACGGCAACGCCGTGTTTTGAGGGGTATCCAGGCGGCATCGCACAACTCCCATGTGGATAACATCACCTGGGATTCCGCGGGTAAGAGCCCCAAGTTCATCAGTGGATTGCTGTCGGCGGCATCCACGGATGACCCAGAGACCGTTGCCCGCAGATTCATCCAGCAGACGGCCGAGATGGTCGCACTGCCCAGCGGGGTGACGGAAACCTTTGAAACTTCCAATGTGGTCACCGACCGGCAGGGGTTCCGGCATGTGACTTTGCGGCAAGTGTTGAACGGGGTGCGGGTATTCGAGGGGTCGGTGCAAGTGCACATCAACCCGGCCGGTGAGGTGGTGGGCTACAAGGCCAACCGGCTGACGGAGGTCGATGCGTCGGCAAGCCCCACGGTGGGTGAAGCCCAGGCCTTGGACCACGCCGCGGGCCAACTGGATCAGCCCGAGTCCCAAGACGTGCCACCTGAGACCGAGTTGGTCCAGTTCAAGCACCGCGACGGCCACCTGCACCTGGCGTGGCACGTCCGGCTCTTCTCCGATGCGGACCTGGCCACCTACCACTATCTTATCGACGCTGACAACGGGTCTGTTCTCTACACCTACAACGACATGCGGCATGTGGCGGAGCGGGAGACCTATACCGCCAACAACACCGAGTTGCTGCGAGGTGAACTGATCATCAGTGAAGGGGACGAGTCTCACAGCGACCAAGTGGCCTGGGACGCTCACGTCAATGCGCAGAAGGTGTACGACTACTACAAAGAGAATTTCGACCGGGATTCCTACGACGGGAACGGCGCCATCCTGCGGTCGACGGTCCATTACGGCGTCCGCTACAACAACGCTTTCTGGACCTCCCCCTGGGGCCAGATGGTCTACGGCGACGGCAATGGGATCGATTTCTCACCCTTGAGCGGGGCCCTGGACATCGTGGCTCACGAATTGACCCACGCGGTCACCTCCCAGACCGCCCGGTTCGTCTACGCAGAGGAGTCGGGGGCGCTGGACGAATCTTTCGCCGATTTCTTCGCCATCATGGCCACCAACGGCGACACCATCACCGACTGGCTGCTGGGCGAGCACGTCTACACGCCGGGCCGGCCCGGCGACGCACTCCGCGACATCTCGGATCCCCCTGAATACAACCAGCCCGACCACACCGATAACCTGCGCCTGATGGCCGAGGGGGACCTGCCCAGACCCAGCAACGACAACGGCTACGTGCACACCAACAGCGGCATCCCCAACAAGGCCGGCTACCTGATGGTGGCGGGAGGGACCCACCATGAGATTACGGTGGAAGCCCTGGGTAAAGAGGCGGCCCAGCAGATCATGTACCTGGCCCTCACGGTCTACCTGGAGAGTTCCATCGACAGCCGCTGGACCTTCAAGCAGGCCCGTATCGCCACCATCGACGCCTGCCGGCAGCTCTATCCCGGCGATTTCTCCAAGCTGTCGTCGGTGATGAACGCCTGGGCGGCGGTGGGCGTGGGAGACCCGGCCCCGGCCGAGCCGCCCGCTCGTCCCCAGCCGATCAAGCCCGAAAATGGGTTCTTCTCCCGCATCTGGAGTTGGGTCGCCGCGGTGTTCAGGACCATCTTCAGGTTGGGCAGGTGATGGATCAACGGCAAGTTGCAGGCCGGACATGCCCATAACCATCGGGATGGGTAACCACCGGTACGAGTACCAACCCCATTGGGCCAGGCTGCCCCAGGGGATGGAATTCCAAGCCCCCAGCGCGGTGGCGGTGGACTCCCACGACCACGTGTACGTGTTCCAAAGGGGCGACCCGCCGGTGCTGGTGTTCGACCGCGAAGGCAATCTCATCGGCCAGTGGCCCCGGAAGGACGGGGTGCCCGCCGATGCCCATCTGATCTACGTGGGCCCCGACGACGCGGTCTACCTGGCCGACCGCGACGCCCATCAGATACTCAAGTACACGCCGGAAGGGGAATTGGTGCTGTCCCTGGGGGTGCGCGACCGGGCGGAGCTGCAGGCGCCCTTCAACCACCCGGCGGACATGTGCGTGGCGCCGCCGGGGTCGCCCATGGCCGGGGACATCTTCGTCGCCGACGGCTACGGCAACTCCAGCATCCACCGGTTCTCCCCGGATGGGGTTTACATAAGTTCTTTTGGCGAGCCCGGCAGCGGCCCCGGCCAGTTCCGGGTGCCCCACGGCGTGCGGGTCTCAGTTGACGGAAGGGTCTACGTGGCGGACCGGGAGAACGACCGGGTGCAGATCTTCCGGGAGGACGGCCGGTTCATCGATGAATGGACCGACTTCAAGAAGCCCATGGGCGTCCACATCGACGCCGCCGGCACGGTCTACGTCACCGACCAGGTGCCCCGCCTCAGCATCCTGACCCTGGACGGCCAACTCCTGGCCCGGGGCCGCACCTTCGAGCAGGCCCACAACGTTTACACCGACTCCGCCGGGACGATCTACGGGGCGGATGTGGCGCACCACCGGGTGCAGGTTTTCAAGCGGGTGGAGTAGATAGCGGGACTTGGGTCATGCCGGGGCCGGCTGGCCCGCTCGGTCCGCCGCTTTGTTCAGGTCCGTCTGGACCAGGGACCAGACCATGGGGAAGAAGACGATTCACGCGAGGAAGACCAGGATGGTGGGGAACCGCTTGCCGATGCCGTTTATCACGGCTGGAAACCCAGCAGGTGCATGCCCGAGTCTATCTTGATCATCTCGCCGGTGATGTAACCGGCGTCTTCCAGCAGCCAGACCACGGTCCTGGCGACGGATTCCGGATCGGCGACGGACTTGAGGGGGACCTGGTCGGTGAACTTGTCGAAGAGGTCTTTGGCCCCCTCTTCGCCCAGGCCCTCGGCCCACCAGCGGGAGGGAAAGGCGCCGGGCAGGACGGCGTTGACCCGGATCTCGGGGGCCAGCGCGCGGGCCAGGGCGGTGGTCATGGTGTTCAGCGCGCCCTTGGAGGCCACGTAGGCGATGGAGCTGCCCGCGCCGGTGATGGCGGAGATGGACGACACGTTGACGATGGACCCATTGCCCTGGGCCTTCATGTGGGGCGCGGCCGCCCGGGTCATCTGGTAAGCGCCGACCACGTTCACCGAGTAGAGGTCCATGAACTGC
>JACZXN010000192.1 GCA_022571575.1 Chloroflexota bacterium
CGCCACCGTTCCTGGTCTGGGCCGGCGTGGCGTTCTTCGTCACCTGGATCGACGATGGGACCAGTGCGGCCTTTGGCGAGATCGGCGGCCGGATGATACTGGTGATCCCGGGACTGGCCTTGGTGGCGCTGGCGGGTTTCAGCGCGATGCAGCGGGCCAGGCTCAGGTTGGAACCTACGATGGCCTTCCCTCTGCTGATGGCGGGACTGGCCCTCTACCTGTTGGTTGGGGCCGAGCTGTTCTATATCGTGGACCAGTTCGGGGGTGGGTTCCGCCGGATGAACACGGTGTTCAAGACCTACTACCAGGCCTGGCTGCTTCTGGGCATCGTCGGGGCCTACGCGCTGTACTACCTTTGGTCGGTCCGCTCCTCGGGCCGGTTGTCCCTGCGGATGGGCCGGTTTCTGCACGCCGGCCGGTACCTGTGGGCCGGGACGGCGGCGGTGCTGTTGGTGGCGTCTTTCTACTACCCGGTGGGAGCGGTGCTGGACCGCACCGGACTGCTCCGTGAGGGTTACACGGTGGACGACAACACCCTGGACGGCCTGGCCTTTCTGAAACAGCCCGCTCCAGGCGAGTACGCCGCCATCCAGTGGTTGAGGGACGATGCTCCCTGGGGCAGGATGGTGGAGGCCGTGGGAGACGATTACTCCGATTTCGCCCGGATATCGTCCAGCACCGGGCTGCCGACCGTCCTGGGCTGGAAGGGCCACGAACTCCAGTGGCGCGGCTCATCGGCGTCCTTCCAGGGCCGGGAAGATGACGTGAGGGCCATCTTCAGCAGCGGCGACCCCCAGGAAGTGCGGCGGTTGCTGAACGCCTACGGTGTGCGCTACGTTTACCTGGGATCCAGGGAACGGCGGACCTACGGGGGTGAGAACCTGGCGGACTTCGCCGATGCCCCGGACTCGAATGGCTTCCTGAGAACCGCCTTTGAGCAAGACGGCGTAATAGTCTACGAGATGGTCCAATCAACGGCTGAAAATAGATGAAGGGCGAGCGGGCAGCGGTCCTCTACCCTAAAAAACTGGACCCGAAAAAACTGGTCTCTCGCCTTTGGGCCGGCCGTGCCTTTGGCTGGTTTGAAGCGGGGTTCTTGGCCGTGGTCATGGTGGCCCTGGCCATGCGCCTTTGGGAACTGGGCGGCCGCACCGTGCACTACGACGAGGCCATCCACCTGCACTTCGCCTGGCGCCTGGCGGAGAGCAGCGGCGCCTTCCTGGGCTGGCCCTGGGTGTTTGGCACCGACTACATCCATTCGCCCTGGATGCACGGCCCGTTCCAGATCGAGTTCACCGCCCTGGTGTTCCGGGTCCTCGGCGACACCGATGTGACCGCCCGGCTGGGGTACGTCCTATTCGGGACGGCGCTGGTGGCGGTGCCCTACTTCCTCCGGGACTATCTGGGCCGCACCGGCGCGTTCCTGGCGGCGGTGATGCTGGCCCTGTCCCCCACGCTCCTCTACTTCAGCCGGTTCGGCCGCAACGACATCATCATGGCCTTCTTCGCGGCGTCGCTGCTGGTGCTGCTGTGGCGGTACTTGAACGAAGGACACCGGCGCTACCTCTACCTGGCCTCCGCCGTCCTGGCGCTGATGTTCGCCACCAAAGAAACGGCCTATCTGGTGGTGGCGGTGTTCGGACTGCTGTTGCTGCTACTTTCCGTGGGAGATTTCCTGCCGTGGGCGCTGGGCCGGATAAAGCTCTCCCAGGTGGGACGGCCCGCCGGGTTCTTCCTGCTGTTGACGACCCTTACTCTGCCCCAATGGTCGGCGGTGTCGGGACTGTTTCAGGGCGCCCTGGGTCTGACGCTGGTCAACCCCGACCCTGGAACGGGCCGGAACGTGGCCAACGTGGACGGCACGGACGGTCTGGTGGGGGCGCCGGCGTGGGCGGGCAAGACGCTGCTGCTGCCGGTGCAGGACCTTCCCCTGGGGGCGCACGTCGCGGCGGTTGTCCTGGGATTGGCGGTGTTGGTTTGGCTGCTCCGCCGTGGGCCGTTGACCTCCCGCCGGTGGACCTCACGGCGGCTGGCCTGCCTGGCCGGAGCGCCCCTGGCGGTGACCGCCGCCGTGGCGCTGCTGCTCTACCGCCCCCTGGCGGACGTGGTCCACACCGGAGGAGCGCCGGCCCTGGACCTGGCTCTGGCCGCCCTACTCTTCGGCGGAGGGCTCTTCGCGTTGCTCTACCACCGTTATCCAATCCAGCGCAGCGTGCTTTTGCTGTTCCTTCCGGCCTTCGTGACGGCCCTCTACGCCGTCCTATTCACCCCGGTGCTTGACCTCCAGGCGGTGGTGGACGGGATCCTGCCCAGCGAGGTGACCATCGGCGCCGCGGCCAATGGTCTGCCCACCAACTACGTGGTCGCCCTGGGTATCTTGTCCGGCACGATCGTCGTCTCGGTCGTCCTGGGAGTGCGCTGGCTGGGCGGCGCCTGGCTGGTCTGCGCCGGTATCTTCTATTTCATCTGGGCCGCCCTCTACACAACCCTCTTCACCCATCTGGCGGGGGTGTTCAGCGGGTCCTGGCAGGGCATGGGCTACTGGGTCGCGCAGCAGGACGTGGCCCGGGGGAACCAACCCTGGTACTACTACTTCGTGGGCCTGCCGGTCTACGAGTTGCTCCCGGTGGTCTTCGGCATCGCCGGGGCCGTCTATTTCATCCGGCGTGGCGACGTCTTGGGCCTGTTCCTGGCCCTGTGGGCCGGCGTGACCTTCTTGGCCTACACCCTGGCCAGTGAGAAGATGCCCTGGTTGCTGGTGAACATCACCCTGCCGATCATCTTCCTATCGGCCAAATTCCTGGGGGATTTGGCGGAATCGGTCCACTGGAAACAGGCCCTGCGGCGAGGAGCGGCGGGCTTGTTCTTCCTGGCCCCGGTGGCAGCCCTGGGCGGGCTATTTTTCCTGTATGCCTATACGGGGGGCGAGGGTCTGAGCGCCCGACACTGGACGGTGCTGGCCGGCTCCGCGGTGGTGTTGGCCGCCGCCGCCTATCTGGTGCGGGTCACATCTCCCGCCCGTGGCGGGGCCGTGGCCGCCCTGGGTTTTGCGGCCCTTCTATTCGGTTTCGGCGTCTGGAGCGCCCTCCGGGCCAGTTACACTTTCGACGATTCCAACCGCGAGATCCTGGTCTACGCCCAGGGGGGCTCCGACCTGAAGGAGACCTTCGCATCTCTGGATGCCCAGGTGTTTTCCGCGGAGCTCCAAGGGTCCCAGGATTCCGGTCCAGACCCGGCGCAGCGGCGGGCGGTGGAGGTGGACTATGACATCTGGTATCCATTCCAGTGGTACGTCCGGAACGCCGTGTCCGAGGGGTTCCTGCGGTTCACCTGTTTCAAGGGAGAGGACGACGACAATTTTACCGATAGCTGCAACTCCCTCAAGGACCCCCCCGGAGAGGACGAATTCAAGCCCACGGTGTTGCTGCTGACCTCGGGCCACGCCGGCCGGAACGGCGCCGAGCTGGAAGCGTACGAAAAGAGCAAGCGCCTAAGCAGCCTGCTCTGGTTTCCCGAGACCTACCGCAGGCCCGGGGAAGGGCGCCAGCAGGAAGGGTGGCGGGAGGAACTCAAGAAGGACCTGGGGTTCTTCAAAGAGGTGGCGGCCAGCAAGGGGGCCTGGCGCAGCGCCCTGGGCTATTGGATCTTCCGGGACCTGAAGGATGATTGGTTCACCGGCGACTACTACATATTCACCCGGTGAGCCATCCCGGACGGCCGCGCCGGGCATTGGACCGCCGCATGGTTTTCCATGGTATTCATCGGTGTTGCATCGTTTGTCTTCACCGGCGCCGGATTCAAGGCGCGGGCGTATCGGAGCCAGGTATACTGTGAATCCGGGGTCCGTCGGCCAATCTGACCAAGGCCAACCCATGAGGGACCCATCGGCTGGACGATCCGGCCGGAAAATAAGGACCAGATCGATTGTTTTCCAATAAGTGGCAGTTCTGGTTGGGCGGAGCGGTCAGCCTGGTCTTGCTGCTCCTGCTGTTTTACCAGGTGGACCTGGGCGAGATCAAAGACGCCCTTTGGGACGCCAATTATCTGCTGCTGGCCCCGTCCGTCGCCATCTACTTCGTCGCCGTCTGGTTCCGCGCCGTCCGTTGGCGCTATCTCCTGGCTCCGATCCGCGCCATTCCGGTCCACCGCCTCTATCCGGTGGTGATCATCGGCTACATGGCCAACAACCTCCTTCCCGTGCGCTTGGGCGAGGTGGTCCGCTCCTACTATCTGGCCCGCCAGGAGAACCTCAACACCAGTTCGGCCCTGGCGACCATCGCCGTGGAGCGGGTCTACGACGGCATCACCCTGCTGGCCTTCGCCGCCCTCGCCGCGCCCTGGTTGCTGCTGCTGGGGGAATTCGACGGCGCGGCCGACGTTTCCCGCACCACCGGAATCATTTTTCTGGCCGCAACCATCGCCGCGTTCTCCGTCATGTTGGCGTTCTTCACGCTCCTGGGTAGTTCGGCGTCCTTCGCCAACCGGATGGAGGGTTGGTTGAACATCGTTCCCGCCGGGGCCCGCCCCAA
>JACZXN010000193.1 GCA_022571575.1 Chloroflexota bacterium
CCGTCCAAGCCGGTTCCGTGGAGGGCGTTCACCCGGTGCTTCCCCACCACGACGTCCCCTTCTTGAGGCTTCACCACCGGGTGGATCAGGTCCATGGGGTCCGCTATGGCGGTTTGGCCCGACGCCTTGCGTTGACTGAAGGTCTTATTCCGGCGGCCAATCTCCGGGTAGCCGGGCCGGAACACGGTGGCGCAGTAGCAGACCATCACCCCGGCCTTCCGGGCAGCAGTCTGAACTGCTGCGGCCTTCGCCACGACCCCGCGCTCAGTGGCATGGGGCAGAGTGTCCATCATTTCCGCATAGAAATCGGCAATGAGGACTGCGGTGTGGCCTCGGGTGAGAGAGATGTCAGCCATGGATTGCCTTAAGAATTAAGTTCCCTGATGACCCTGGAGGTCCTGGACAGCGCTTCTTCCACGTCCTCGCCGGAGATGTGGCGGTGAGTCACCATGCGTACGGAATGTTCTCCGGGATAGGAGACCAATACCTCAGCATCGGTCATGGCCTTGATGAAGTCCGGGGCGGCGGCGGCTTTCTCATCGACGTCGAAGATGACGATGTTGGTCTGGATGCTGTCGGCGTCCACGGTGATGCCGTCGATGTTGGCCAGCCCCTGGGCCAGGCGGCGGGCGTTCTGATGGTCTTCGGCCAGGCGGTCCACCATGGTGTCCAGGGCCACCAGACCGGCGGCGGCCAGGATACCGGCCTGGCGCATGCCGCCACCCACCATCTTGCGCCACCGGCGCGCCTCTTCGATGAAATCTTTGGAGCCCACCAGCACCGAACCTACGGGGCAGCTTAGGCCCTTTGAAAGGCAGAAACTGGCGTCGTCAACGTCGCGGGTCAGTTCCGCGACGGGGACTTCCAGGGCCACGGAGGCGTTGAAGATGCGCGCGCCGTCCAGGTGCACGGCAACGCCGGACCCGTGGGCCACGTCGCAGACAGCCTTGGTTTCAGCGGGAGTCATGACCATGCCGCTGCACCGGTTTTGGGTGTTCTCCAGGCAGACTATTTTCGTCGCGGCAACGTGCGGGTTGCCCGCCGGGCGGATGTTGCGGGCCACGTCATCGGGGTTTATTCCACCGCTGGCGCTCTGTGGGATCAGTCTGGTTTGGACACCGGCCAGGGCGGCCTGTCCTCCGCCTTCGTTCCAAAACATGTGGGCCTGGTCGCCCATCACGATCTCGTCGCCGTGGTTGCAGTAGGTCAGCGTGGCCAAGAGGTTGCTCATGGTGCCGCTGACGGTCAGCAGGCCTGCTTCGTGGCCCAGCATGGCGGCGGCCCGTTCCTGAAGTTCGTTGATGGTCGGGTCCTCGCCGAAAACGTCGTCGCCCACCTCGGCCTCGGCCATGGCCCGGCGCATCTCGTCGGTGGGTTTGGTGACTGTGTCGCTGCGCAGGTCGATCAGTGCCATCTGGCGGTCCCTCCCAAATATCTAGCCGGAAAAACTCCCCGGAAAAACTACCCAGCATTCTAGCAGGATTGCTCCTCCCGCAACACCGCCGCAGCTACCTTTCTTGCCAAAGGGCAGGTGTTTACCTAAGATGGAGTTACCCGAAACTAGGAGCAACCGCCGTGCGTCAAAGCGCCGTTTCGTTCAAAACCGAGGGACTTACCTTCGAGGGTGTGGTAGCCCAACCCGACGACGGTTCCGGCCCCTGGCCCGGCGTGGTCATCTGCCATCCCCACCCGCTCCACGGCGGCAACATGGACAACAACGTGGTCCTGGCCCTGGCGCTGGGACTGGCTGAAGAGGGTTTTGTCACCCTGCGGTTCAACTTCCGGGGCGTGGGCGGCAGCGAGGGCGAGCACACCAAGGGCGAGAAAGAGTCCCAGGAGGTGCTGGGCGCCCTGGACCTGATCAAGGCTTGGCCTGACACCAACGCCAAGACGGGCCTGGCCGGGTACTCCTTCGGCACATCGGTGATCCTGGGCCACCGCGAACTGTACGGCGAGGCCGACGCCATCGCCCTGGTGTCCCCGCCCTTCCGGGCCGTGGAGGGAACGCCGCTCAAGGAATCCAATGTTCCGGCCCTGATCGTAACCGGAGACCGTGACAAGTTGGTGGACTCGACCCAACTGGACGCGGAGTTGGCCGGTTTCAAACACTCCCCCCAGTTCAAGCTCTTCGACGGCGTGGACCATTTCTGGTATGGACAGGAAGCCCGCTTGGTGCCGGAGGTGGGCCGGTTCTTCACCGAGCACCTAAAGTAGCCATCCATTTAAGTATTCCCCAGGCGGACCCGGAGACCCTAACGTGAGCGCCGACACCCCCCGCACCCCCATCTACAAGGACTTTGTCCTCATCCAACTGGCGGTCCTGATCTTCGTCATCGACCAGTTCAGCAAATTCCTGGTGCGGGACCAACTGTTTTTCCGCGAGTCCTTCCCCGCCACCGGTTTCTTCCGCTTCACCCATACCTTCAACACCGGCAGCGCCTTTGGCATCCTACGGGACCAGAACACGCCCTTGATCCTGGTCTCATTCATCGGCATCGCCATCCTGATCTTGATCTACCGCAGCCAGCGGACGCCCAGCGGCCTCTTGCGGCTGAGCCTTGGTTTGCAGATCGGCGGGGCCGTGGGCAACGTTTTGGACCGGTTGCGGTTGGGCCACGTGACCGACTTCGTGGATGTGGGCGCTTGGCCGGTGTTCAACGTCGCCGACGCATCCATAATCACCGGCCTGGTCATCCTGGCCTGGATCTTCCTGGTCGCCCACCCTGATGACTCCAAAACCTCCGATTCCGCCGGCGGCTACGGCTGGTGTCCCGTCTGCGATGGTGAGATGCGCACGGTGATGGACGGCTGGCGCTGCTCCACCTGCGGCGTGAAAGAACGGACCGTGAAAGAAGGGGTGGGGGACCGGGGCCCTTGACCGCCGGGACCGCCTCTGATCGATCCCGGGAATTCTGGGAATTCCGCGTAGCGGTGGGCGAGTCCCGCTTGGACCGATATCTGGCCGGGCAGGACACCGGGCTGACCCGCAGCAGACTACAGCGTCTGATCGTCGAGGGACAGGTGTTGGTCAACGGCGGGCCGGCAAAACCGTCGCACAAGGTGAGGGCCGGCGACCAGGTCACGCTGTCCGTGCCCCCGCCGCGGCCCACCGGCCTGGTGGCCCAGGATATACCGGTCACCGTGGTCTACCAGGACCAGGACCTGGTGGTCATCGACAAGCCCGCCGGCCTGGCCGTGCACCCCGGACCGGGACATCCCGACCACACCCTGGTCAACGCCCTGCTGGCCATGTGTCCCGACATCCAGGGTATCGGCGGCGAGATCCGGCCGGGCATCGTGCACCGCCTGGACAAGGACACCTCAGGGCTGATGATGGTGGCCAAAACCCATCAGGCCCACAATAACCTTTCCGACCAGATCAAGGAGCGCCGGGTCACCAAGGGCTATCTGGCCCTGGTCGAAGGAGTTCCCGCGCCCCCCCAGGGAAGGGTGGACGCACCGGTGGGGCGCCACCCCCGCCGCCGCACCCGCATGGCCGTGGTGGTGGGCGGAAAAGAGGCCCGCACCAGCTATAAATTGCGGGAGAAGTTTCAAGATCACAGCCTGTTGGAGCTTTACCTGGAGACGGGGCGCACCCATCAGATCAGGGTACACATGGCCCACATCGGCCACCCTCTGGTGGGCGACACGACCTACGGTCACCCGAGCCCCCTGGTCGACCGCCATTTCCTCCACGCTTTTTACCTGGCGTTCAAACACCCTGTGAGCGAGGAGCCGCTGGAGTTCAAGACCGCCCTTCCAGACGATCTGACCCCGGCCTTAGATGCGCTTCGAGGGGTGTAGCCGGGCTGCTGATTTCTCCCAAGTTCTGTGCCTGACAGCCCAAATTTGGGCGTGAATCATGCTACAATATTGCCTGCCCTTATATATTCCGCTGGAGGATCGACTTGCCCGGAGAAGTGCGCGTCCGGTACGCACCCAGCCCCACCGGACTGCCCCACATCGGCAACATCCGGACGGCCCTCTTCAACTGGCTCTTCGCCCGCCACCACGGCGGCAAGTTCATCGTCAGGGTTGAAGACACCGACCAGGCCCGTCTGGTGCCGGGTTCCATCGAGGCTATCTTGGACGGCCTGCGTTGGCTGGATATCGATTGGGACGAAGGCCCCGAGGTGGGCGGCCCCTTTGGCCCCTACTTTCAGTCGGAGCGGCTCGATATCTATCACGATCTGGCCGAGCGGTTGGTCGCCCAAGGCAACGCCTACCATTGCTACTGCAACCAGGAGCGTCCAGATCAAAGGACCCGCGACCGCCGAACTTCCGCCAGCGCCGACTGCAATTGCCGTGACCTGACCCAAGCAGAGATCAGCGAACTAAAATCGAAAACCGGGCTGGAATCGGAGGTTATCCGGTTCGCCATGCCCAAAGATGGGATCACCAAGGTCAACGACCTGATCCGAGGTGAAGTTGAGTGGCGAAACGAGACGTTGAACGACTTCATCATCTTGAAGTCGGACGGCTTTCCCACCTACCACCTGGCCGTGGTGGCCGACGACCATCTGATGGA
>JACZXN010000194.1 GCA_022571575.1 Chloroflexota bacterium
ATTCGGCATCACGGCGGAGCGCTTCGCCGACGAACCCCGAAATTTGTTCGCCCACTCCGTTTAATCCCCGTGAAAAAATCTAATGGTCCCGCCCGTCTGCCATCTGGGTGGGGGATGTGATGCGGAAATTTGACCTTATCGTGATCGGCTCCGGTTCCGGCCTGGAGATCTCCGCGGATGCGTCTGACGCCGGTTGGAACGTGGCGGTCATCGAAGAAGGCCCCTTCGGCGGCACCTGCCTGAACCGCGGCTGCATCCCCTCCAAGATGCTCATCCACTGCGCCGACGTGATGCTGACGGTCCAGAACGCCGCCTCATTCGGTATCCACGCCACGGTCGAAAAGATCGACTGGCCGTTCATCGTCCACCGCGCCTTTGAAGAGGTGGACGCCGATGCCGCCATGATCGAACGGGGCAACCGGAATAGCCCCAACATCGAGGTCTTCAAGGGCCGCGGCCGCTTCACCGCCGGCAAGACCCTTGAAGTGAACGGCGAGCAGTTGACCGCCGAAACAATCCTCATCGCCGCCGGCACCCGCCCCTGGGTCCCCGAGATACCCGGCCTGGACCAGACGCCCTACATCACATCGGACCAGGCGCTGCGGCTGCCCGAACAACCCCGGCGGCTCACGGTGATCGGCGGAGGGTACATCGCCGCCGAATTGGCCCATTTCTTCGGCGCTCTGGGCACTGAAGTGACCATCATCCACCGCCGGGCACTGATGCTCCGGGAAGAGGACGAGGAGGTTTCCCGCCGGTTTACCGAGGTCTATCAGCGCCGTTTCAACATGGTGTTGGAGGCCCAGGTATCCGGGGTTTCATCCAAGGACGGTGAGATAACGGTGGAGGCCGTAACCCCGGCCGGGAGCCGATCGATCACCTCGGACGCCCTGCTGATGGCCACCGGCCGCGTCCCCAACACGGACATCCTGGAGGTCGCGAAAACCGGGGTGGAGGTCAACCAGCGCGGCTACGTCAAGACCGATGAGTATCTCCAGACCAACGTGCCCGGCATCTGGGCCTTGGGCGACATCGTGGGCCGGTACCTCCTGAAACACAGCGCCAATCTGGAAGCGGCCCACGCCTCCAACAACATCCTCGAACCGGGGAACCAGGCGGCGGTGGACTATCACGCCATGCCCCACGCCATATTCGCCTCACCCCAAGTCGCCTCGGTGGGGTTGACCCAGCAGGAGGCCGAGGGGCGGGGCGCGGCCTACGTCGCCGCCACCTATGACTACTCGGACACCGCCTACGGCGCCTCGATCGAGGACAGAGACGGCTTCGTCAAGGTGCTGGCCGACCCCGAGTCCGGCGAGATCCTGGGCTGCCACATCATCGGCAGCGACGCCGCCACTCTCATCCAAGAGGCCGCCAACGCCATGCGCCTACGATTGGGCGTGGACGCCATAACCCAGTCGATCTACGTGCACCCGGCGCTGCCCGAGGTGGTCCAACGGGCCTTTGGCCAACTGCCCATCTGACCGCCGAGGGCGGTTTCCCTTGAATAGCAACTCGTATTCAGCGGACCCAGGAGAGTAACCCGTGGAATTGGGAATGATCGGTTTGGGAAGGATGGGCGGCAACATGGCCCAACGCCTGATAAGCGGCGGACACCGGGTGGTGACCTATGACCGAGACCCGGAGGCGGTCACGGCCAGCCACGGGTTCGGCGGTGAAGGCGCGTCTTCGCTGGATGACCTCGTGTCCAAACTCGCCGCCCCCAGAGCCCTGTGGGTCATGGTGCCCGCCGGCCAGCCCACCGAGGACACCATCGATGCGCTGGCCCCGCTGCTCAGCCCCGGCGACGCCATCTTGGACGGCGGCAACGCCAACTACAAAGACAGCATGCGCCGCGCCGCCAAGCTGGCCGAACGGGGGATCGATTTCATCGACGTGGGCACCAGCGGCGGCATCTGGGGCCTGGCCGAGGGTTACTGCCTGATGGTCGGCGGAGACGAGGCCGCGGTCAAACGCCTGGAGCCCATATTTCACACTCTGGCGCCCAGCCCCGAGACGGGCTACAGCCGGGTCGGACCCAGCGGAGCCGGTCATTTCACCAAGATGGTGCACAACGGTATCGAGTATGGGCTGATGCAGGCCTACGCCGAGGGCTTCGAGTTGATGGCGGCCAAAGAAGAGTTCGCCCTGGACCTGCCGGCCATCGCCGAGATCTGGCGCCACGGCAGCGTGGTGCGCTCCTGGCTGCTGGACCTGACCGCCGACGCGTTGCGGGAAGACCCCAGCCTGGAATCCCTGGAGTCCTACGTCGATGATTCGGGGGAAGGCCGCTGGACCGTCGAGGAATCGGTGGAACTGGCCGTGCCGATCCCGGTGATCACCCTGGCCCTGCAGGCCCGGTTCCGGTCCCGGCAGGTCCAGCCCTTCGGCGGCCGGCTTCTGGCGGCGTTGCGGCAACAGTTCGGCGGCCACGCCGTGAGAAAGTCCGGCGAATGACCACTAACTCCGGGGATCAAAGGACCACGCAGGCCGCCACGCAGGCCACCACGATAGTCATCTTCGGAGCGTCGGGCGACCTGACCCGGCGGAAGTTGATCCCCTCGCTGTGCAGCCTCTTCTGCAAGGGGAGGTTGGGCCCGGAGGTCCAGATCGTGGGGATGGCCCGCAGCAATCTGACCGACCAGGAGTTCCGTGATTCGCTGGCCCGGGACATGGACACCTTTGAAGATTTCAGCCCCGACCCGGACGAATGGACGGAATTCGCATCCCGCATCCACTATTGCCGTGGCGACGTCACATCCCCCGGTGACCTGAAAGGATTGGAGAGCACGCTCTTGGGAGTCGAGTCTCCCGGTAAGCCGGCCAACCGTTTGTACTACCTGGCGCTGGCGCCGTCTCTCTACGGACCGGCGATCTTGAACCTGGGAGCCACGGGCATGGCCCGGGAAGATGATTGCTGGCGGCGGGTGGTCATCGAGAAGCCCTTCGGCTCAGACCTGGCGTCGGCTCAGGAACTGAACCGGTTGGTCCATTCGGTGTTCGCCGAAAACCAGGTGTTCCGTATCGACCATTACCTGGGCAAGGAGACGGTCCAGAACTTGATGGTGCTCCGTTTCGCCAACACCATCTTCGAGCCCGTCTGGAACAGGAACTATATCGACAACATCCAGATCACCGTCTCCGAAACGGTGTTGGTCTCCGACCGTGCGGGCTACTATGACCAGGCCGGGGTCTTCCGGGACATGTTCCAGAATCATCTGCTTCAATTATTGACCGTCGTCGCCATGGAACCGCCCTCCAATTTCCAGGCCGACCTGCTCCGCAATGAAAAGGTCAAGGTGCTGAACGCCGTGCGCCGCTTGACTCCCGAGTCGGCCACCCAGACCGCGGTCTTCGCGCAGTACGACGGTTACCTCGATGAAACCGGCGTGCCCAGCGGCTCCCGGACTCCGACCTATGCGGCCATGCGCCTGGACGTGGACAACTGGCGGTGGCAGGGGGTGCCGTTCTACCTGCGCTCGGGCAAGGCCCTGGACGACAAACGCACCGATATCTTGATCCAGTTCCGAAAACCGCCCCATATGATGTTTCCCCAGGATATCGGCCCCAACATATTGGCCATCCAGGTCCAACCCGACGAGGGACTGCATCTGGAGTTCCAGGCCAAGACCCCGGACGAGAAGATGGAGCTGCGGCCGGTGGACTTCGAGTTTCATTACGAGGACTCTTTCGGCGGCCGGGCCATCCCCGACGCCTACGAGCGCCTGTTGCTGGACGCACTGAACGGGGATGCCTCGCTGTTCACGCGAAGCGACGAGATCGAAGAGGCTTGGGAGATCATGGACCCGATCATCCAAGGCCTGGCGTCCCCGGACGCCCCTCCTCCGTCGGGCTATGCCATCGGAAGCAAAGGCCCGGCATCGGCCGACGATTTCCTGGCCAAGGACGGCCGCCACTGGCTGCACCGGACCTGGCAGCACTGAGATTTTCAGCGGCTAGCCGGCCTTGACCCATGAGCCGGTAAACTTTTGCGGCCCCGTCGGCGATGGGCCCGGTCCCCATGGAATCGGGATGGCCGTGGAATCCGACGGTCGAATCAGACGACGCCACGAGGGTTGGGAGTAGAGACTTCCAAAAATTCCGCCTGCCCAGGCATGGATGGCGGGTGATCAGATTGTTCCAGGGAGAGGCTCACTCCACCGCGCCCAAGAACACCTTGGTGAGGATGTCGCTTTCCTGGACGGTGCTTGGTGTTCCGTCGTGGGCGATCTTTCCTTTGTCCAAGACATAAACCCGGGAAGCCACGTCAAGAATGCTTCTGATGTTGTGCTCGACCACCATGATCGAAGTATTCCGCCTCTCGTTGATCTCCACGATCTTGGCAAACATTTCCTTAACGATGATGGGCGACAGGCCCAACGTCGGCTCGTCCAATAACAACGTTGTCGGGTTGGCCATCAGACCGCGGCCGATGGCCAGCATCTGCTGCTCCCCGCCGGACATCGCTCTTGCCTTTTCGCGCTGCTTCGCGTACAGGACCGGAAACAGCTCCATGACCTCTTCCA
>JACZXN010000195.1 GCA_022571575.1 Chloroflexota bacterium
GGGGGGCAGGCCGCCCTGGCCGGAGCCCAGACCCGCCTGGTGCCCAACGACGCCCAGGGCGGCATCAACCCCGGCGACGTGGCCCGCGCCATCCGGCCCAAGGACAACCCCCATTTCCCCACCACCGCGATGCTCTGTCTGGAGAACACCCACAACCGGTGCAGCGGCATGGTGATGACTCCCGCCGACACCAAGGCCGTCTGCGACGTGGCCCATCAGGCCGGGGTGGCGGTGCACCTGGACGGCGCGCGCATCTTCAACGCCGCCGTGGCCCTTGAGGTCCCGGCTGAAGAGCTTTGCCGCGACGTGGACGATGTCAGTTTCTGTCTATCCAAGGCCCTTAGCTGTCCCGTGGGCTCGGTGATCGTGGGCTCCAAGGACTTCATCAAAGAGGCCCACCGGTGGCGCAAGATGGTGGGGGGCGGAATGCGCCAGGCCGGCATCCTGGCCGCCGCCGGGCTGGTGGCCCTGGACACCATGGTGGACCGGCTGGCCGAAGACCATCAGAACGCCCGCCGCCTGGCCCAGGGACTGGCCAACATCGACGGCATCACGGTGGACGCCGACAGCATCCAGACCAACATCGTCGTCTTCGATGTCGATGAGAAGGTGGCCAAGACCCAGGACTTCATCAAGGCCATGGCCGATGCCGAGGTGCTGGTCTCCTACCCCGGCGGCCAGTCCGTCCGCATGGTGACCCACCGGCACATCTCCGGCGCGGACGTGGAAGAGGCCCTGTCCCGCACCTCCAAGGCGGTGAGGGAACTGCAGTCTTAGGGGCTGACTCAGGCCCAATCACACTCTGATTTAAGGGCTGGCATAGGCCCTGCAATACTCTGCCCAGGGGTTGATCCATGCCTGACATCACTCTGGAACGTGGCCACACGGCGGTGCTCATCGCCGACTTCTACGCCGAGATGATGAACACCCTGCCCCACGCCACCGGGCGCGGGGTGGTGGAGAAGGCCGCCGCGGTGCAGGCCGCGGCCCGGAAGGCCGGGGTCATGGTGTGCTACTGCGCCACCGTGTTCCGGCCGGGCTATCCGGAGATCGGCCAGCGGAACAAGACCTTCAGCCAGCGCAAGGCCTCGGGCCAGGCCGCCGTCCCCGACCCCATCGACGTTATCCACCCCGCGGTCAAGCCCCAGGAGGGCGAGGTGGTGGTGGGCAAGCACCGGGTTAACGCCCTCTACGGCACGGGATTGGACGTGGCCCTGCGGGCCAACGACATCCGCGACCTGGTGATCTTCGGCTACGCGACCAGCGGCGTCGTCCTATCGACGGTCCGCTACGGGGCCGACCTGGACTACAACCTGTTCGTGGTCGAGGACTGCTGCTCCGACTCGGACGCCGATGTCCACGATTTCTTGACCCAGCGCATCTTTCCCCGCCAGGCGGAGGTGGTCGGGTCGGACGATGTTATCCGCGCCCTGGGGACCCTGTAGTTGGCCGACCTGCCTCCGGAAGACCACAGCCGCCATGATCGTGACCGGCGCCTGCAATTACGGACGCTGTACGTGGCCTCCGCCGCTCTGGCCATCGCCGTGGGCCACGTGGTCTACGCCTTCTTCCGGGACCATGTTTTTGATTAGGACCATCCTTGATTAGAGCCAACCTGCCGGCCCACAGATTCCTGGACGAACGCCGGGTCCCCTATGAGAAGTTGAGCTTTTCTCCGGAGACCGAAAAGGGAGCGGCCAACGTCGCCCAGGCTCTGGGCTACAATGAATCCCAGATGGTGAAGACCCTGGTGTTTGAAACCGGCGGGGGAGAGCACGTGCTTGTGATGCTGGGCGGCGACAAGAACGCCGTCTCCGGCAACCTGAAACGGGCCATCGGTTCCAGGGACATCCGACTGGCCTCGCCCGAGAGGGTGATCGAGGTCACGGGCTATGCCATCGGCTCCATACCGCCCTTTCATTTGCAGCCGACCGGGACAGCCACCCCGATTCGCACCTTTATGGATGCCTGTTTGATGGACGAAGACATATTGGGTGTGGGTGCCGGCGTATGGGGCCAGGAGATAATGATCACGCCTGAGGAACTGGCCGGCGTGACCGGCGCAACGGTGGTCGATCTCTCGACCAAACGGGAATCCAGCTAAACGGGCTTAACCGGCGGGTTGCCTATGCCGCGATTCGCCATTAACATGCTCTGAGATGCGCGGCCCGGATCAGCTCAGATTGGAACTATCGGCTCACGCATAGACGGCAAGCGGGGAGGTGCACAGGTTCTAGATCGTATTCTATCTTGGTTTCGCCACCCAACGGTGGAGATTGAAATCGAAACAACCGGCGGGTCTTTCCGGCCCGGCGGCACAATAGACGTTCAGATCACGATACGGCCGAAAAAGGGACTCAAGATCAGGACCGGCCAGGTGGAATTAGCCTGCACCGAGCAATGGTGGGAGAAAGAATCGCCGGCGGCCAGCGGAGATGGCAGGCTGGAGGTTCGATCGGTTTTATCCCAACCGCTGGTTCAATCGTTCATCGCGGACACCGAATTGACCGGCGCCGAGCCGGTCGTCCGGTACGCGAGATTCCAGATCCCCAACGACGCCCCGCCCACGGTCCTCGGCTCCATCGCCCGGGTGGCATGGGAAGTCACCGGCCGGTTGGAGTTGGAGAGCGGCAGCCCCGTCACCCAGTCGCGGGAGATAACGGTGCTGACCCCTCCCGTGGTCCAGGCCGGACGCAGCGCGGCGGACCTGACCGAAGAAGCGTCCTTCAGCGGCTGTACACTGGCCATGATCCTGGTCAACGACGTGGTCGGCGCCGGGGGATACCTGGAGGGAGAACTCCGGGCACGGATGAACACCACGGACCAGGCCCGGGACATCCGCATCGAATTGCACAGCGCCGAGACCGCGGGGGACCGCCAGGCGGAGTCGATCCGGGAACGGGTCTCTCTGGAGAGCAATGTTCAGTTGACCACGGCCGAGCCCTATGTCTGGGCCTTCAGCCTGGCGGTGCCGGAGCGGACTCTGCCGACGGTGAAGAGCGGCCACACCACGGTAACGTGGCGTCTCAAAGCGGTGGTGGACACCGACCAGACTCCGGATGCCTATCACGTGGAGCGGGAAGTCCAGATATTCACCTCGACCTGAGCGTCCTGGCCGCTTTCATCTTGGCCGTTCGGCGCCACGGTCATGGCTGCTACTCGTGTCCATCCTGGCCGCCTGAGGCTGGGTCATTACCGCTGCTTGCGTCCGTTTTAGCGCTCCACCAGCGCCTGAGCCGCCGGCCGATCTCCTGCTCCGCCCCCTCTTCGCTGGGCTGATAGTAGCGCCGTCCCTTCAGTGACGGCGGCAGATATTCCTGCTCGGCGAAATGGCCCTGGAAGTCGTGGGAATACTTGTAGTCCTTGCCGTACCCCAGGTCCTTCATCATGCCGGTAACGGCGTTGCGAAGGTGGAGGGGCACCGGCTCGTTGACCTGTTCCCGCACGTCCCGCATGGCCTGGTTCAGCGCCGCGTAGGCCGAATTGCTCTTGGGGGCGGCGGCCAGGTAGACCGTGGCCTCGGCCAGGGGGATCCGCCCCTCCGGCATGCCCAGAAAATGGACCGCCTGCTGCGCCGCCATCGCCACCATCAGCGCTTGGGGCTCGGCCAGCCCGATATCCTCGGAGGCGAGGATCACCAGACGGCGGGCGATGAATAACGGGTCTTCCCCTGATTCAATCATCCGCGCCAGCCAGTATAGGGCCCCGTCGGGTGACGACCCCCGGACCGATTTGATGAACGCCGAGATGGTGTCGTAGTGGCTCTCTCCCGCCTTGTCGTACAGGGGAGAGCGCCTTTGCAGGGCGTCAGAGATGATGTCCAGGCCGATGAGACGGTTCCCTTCGGCGTCAGCAGTACAGGCGTAGGCCGCCGTCTCCAGGGCGTTCAGGGCGATCCGGGCGTCGCCGTTGGCGATGTTCACCAGATGGGCCAGGGCATCATCGGCCAAAACCGCATTCAACGGGCCCAGACCCCTTACCTGGTCAGCCAGGGCACGCTTCACGATGGCCGCCATCGGTTCCGGGGCCAGGCTCTGAAGGGCGAACACCCGGCAGCGGGAAAGCAATGGGGCTATGACCTCGAAGGACGGGTTCTCGGTGGTGGCGCCGATGAAGGTGACGGTGCCGTCCTCGACGTGGGGCAGGATCACGTCTTGTTGGGCCTTGTTGAACCGGTGAATCTCATCCACGAAGAGGATGGTGGATTGCCGGTGCATCCCCTTGCGGTCCCGGGCTTCGGCCACGATGCGCCGCAGGTCGGCCACCCCCGATGTGACGGCGCTCACCGCCTGGAAGTCGGCCTGGGTGGCCGCCGCGACCAACCGCGCCAGGGTGGTCTTCCCGGTGCCCGGCGGCCCCCAGAGGATGATGGAAGGCAGCCGCCCGGCGGCGATGGACTTCAGCAGCACCCGGTCCGGGTCGACGATCTGGTCCTGGCCCACGAACTCGTCGAAGCTCCGGGGCCGCATCCGCTCCGCCAGCGGGGCGTCCCGTTCCGCCTGGACCTTCCTGCCATGCTCGAACA
>JACZXN010000196.1 GCA_022571575.1 Chloroflexota bacterium
TTGGGGATGCACTCGTAGCCTTCGGGCTGGAAGTGGTGCTCGGCCATCCACATGGTGTTGAACCCATTGTCATCCAGGGTCTTCGCGATGGCTTCGGCCTTGCTGAAAACGGTCATCAAGTGATCGTTGTCGAATCTCCGGTCGTTTACCGGCTCGCCGCCGTAGCCGACATCGGTCATATCTACGTGGCCGGCGTACATGCTGTCAAATTTCGTAATCATCGTTTACATCGCCTTCCCATTTTGAATTTGGCCCAGTGCGCTTGGCAATAATGCTGGGGTCATTTGACTGCCATTATAAAAAACGGACTGCCACTGTCAAGCGTGACGGGTCTTAACCTAGTCGGGGATCCCCATAGACACCGACGTGTAGGAACTGCCGACGGTCCGGGTCAGGTGGCCTTGGCCGGTCATATCTTCGGCCAGCAGCACGTCGCCGGGGCTGAAAATTAGGGAGGTGCCGTCTTCCACCGAAACTTCCATCTGGCCGGCCAGCATGAAAAGGTACTGACGCCGGCCCGGATTGTGCCACTCCACGTCCCGGCCCGCCTCGAAGGTGCGGAAAACCAGGTCTTCGCCCGGCTTGGTTGGGACCCGGTGGGTAGGCTCTGTGAGCGGGTCCATCTGTTCCAGGTGGGACTGGCTGTCATCGCCAGTATAGATACGCACAAACATTCAAAAACCTCGGCGTGGTGGATCTGGGGCATCTGGCCCCGCCGAAGTATACACGGAAGATTCCGGATACTACCGCTACTGGACTGAGGCGCTCCCGCTGATGGGGAAGCTGCCGGCGGTGCCCGAGGTCCCGAATACATCCGTGATGTCCAGGTGGACCTGGCTCTGGCCGTTCAAGTCAATGCAATTCCCGGATCGTGTGACGAACGCCACAAGTGGGACAAAGCGCCTGGGCGGTCAAGAGGGGGTTAGCCTTTGGTGACATCCTCGCCGTCGATCAGGTCCAGACGCCGGTGCGCCATGGCCGCCAGGTCCAGGTCATGGGTGGCCACGATCACGGTTGCCCTCCTGGAGGCGGCAACCTCGCCCAGGGTCTCAGCGATGGACCGGGCGGTGGCGGTGTCCAGCTCCCCGGTGGGCTCGTCGGCAAACACCACCTCCGGCTCGGCCACCAGCGCCCGGGCGATGGACACCCGCTGTTGTTCGCCGCCGGAGAGTTCGAATGGGCGATGCCGGGCGCGGGTGCCCAAACCCACGGCCTTCAAGGCATCGCTGGCCCGCTGCCTCCGTTCCCGCCAGGGCATGCCGCCGATATGCAACGGCAGTTCCACGTTCTCCTGGGCCGACAACAATGGCATGAGCCCGAACGACTGGAAAACAAACCCGATCTTATGCCGGCGCATCTCCACCAGGTCCGACTCCCGCAGTTCGGCCAGGTCATTCCCGTTGAAGTAGACCGTCCCGGTGCTGGGACTGTCCAGACCGGAAAGCAGGTTCAACAACGTGGTTTTCCCGGACCCGGAGCGGCCCGTTACCGCCAGGAATTCGCCCTGATCGATCGTAAGACTGATCGCCGACAGAGCCGTCACGGCAGTGGCGCCTGAGCCAAACACGCGGCTTACATCAACGGCCGTGATCACCGGCCCATCATTACTATTAGTCGCCATTACTGTTGGCTCCTGAAAAGTCGGCCAAAGTTAACTCCTGCTCCTGGTCTGCCGGGGATTGATTCCCGGCGCGTCGATCGTGATATGCCCGTCTTCGGACTGAATCTTGGCCAGACCGCCGCGGCGGAACCGCTCCGCCAGCTCCGGTGGCAACTGAAGCCGTCCCGCCGGGTCCACAACCACATATTCTTCTTCAACAATGCCACCGTCGCGCTGGTAATCGGGCCGCGAGAACGTCTCGGACCCGATTCGCCCGTCCCGGATATGGACCACGCGGTCCACGAACTTAGAAACCCCGGCGTAGTGGGTCACGGTGACCACGGTCACGCCGTAGGACCGGTTCAAGCCGCGAATCATCTCGAAGATATTGTCGGCGTTCTCCGTGTCCAATTCTCCGGTGGGCTCGTCGGCCAGCAGCAGCTGAGGCTTGTTGGCCAGGCCCACGGCGATGGCGGCCCGTTGCTGCTCGCCGCCGGACAACTGGTAGGGCAAACGGTCCTTCTTATCGGCCATGCCCAATGATTCCAACAACTCGTCCGACCAGGCACGGCGCGCTTTGGCCGGTTCGCCGGACAGCGCCATGGGCAGGGCGATGTTGTCGGCGACGGAAAGGTAGGGCACAAGGTTCCTGGCGGTGGCCTGCCAGACGAAACCCACCTCCAACCGCCGGTACATCACCAGGTCGCTGTCGGAGATGTCCAACAGGTCTCGGGAGCCGACCAGCACCTGTCCCGCAGACGGCCGGTCCAGTCCTGCCAAGATGTTCAACAACGTGCTCTTGCCGCTGCCGCTGGCGCCGATAATAGCGATCAGTTCACCGGCTTCGACGCTGAGGTCCAGCCCCCGTAGCGCCACGACCTCCAGGTCGGCGCGTTTGTAGATCTTGAACAGGTCACGACAATCGATGTAATAGCCCGTTTTCTCGGCCGGCGTGCCGGTATTTTCCCGGTATCCACTGAACTGGGTCATCCCGCATCTCCCATTCTAAGCACCTGTTGCACCTGAATCTTGGAACTCAGCCAAGCCAGCCAGAGCACCGTTACCACGGTGACCAAAGCCAAAACCGCATAGGACGCCGCCAGCGACACCCAATTGGTCGTCAACGCCATGGGCGGCGTTACCCGCTCTCCCTCTTCGGCCACCTCCATCAGGGGCAGAAGGCTTGTTCCGATCAGTTGGCCTACCCAAGTCCCCATGGCCACGCCGCAGACAATGATCAAGAACAGATTAAACCATACGATGCCCCGCAACTGGCTGGCCGAGGAACCCAGGGTCCGCAGCAGGGCGAACTCGGTCTGGCGCTCCTTGGTATCCAGGAACGAGAAGAGCATCACCCCTGAACCGGTGGCCAAGGCCACGGCCAGGAACAAAAGCACCAGAAGCGCACCCCAGCCGGCGTTCACCAGCGGCTGGTCCACCCGCTCATTAACCAGGGCATCCGCGTCGAACACCTCTCTGACGCTCACGCCCAGTCCGCGCAGGGACTCCAAAATTTGGCCGGTGTCTACTTTGCCTCCCAGGCCATCCAAAGCATCTGGGTCCGGGTGTCCGGGGGTGGAGGTTAGGTCGATCCATATCTCATTGGATCCGACCAAGGGGATGGGACTATGTTGATTGGAGGCGGCTTCGAATATTCCCAGGTCCATCAGAACGAATGGTTTCTCTCCCGGATCGATGGTCGGGAAATAATCGGCCACCCCGGCGATGTTCACCATCACGGAGTAGGTTGAAAGACCCAAGATCACGTCGTCGCCCACAGAGGCGTCGGCCAACTCCAAGAACTCCTCGTTGACCACCGCCGGGACCGGGCCCTCCGTGGGACCGGGCCTCAGTCCCCGCATGCCGACCCCTCCCGTGGCCCAACTGTAACGGGTGGAGATTGGGAACTGGCCGCCGGACGCCGAGGTGCTGGTCTCGACAGCGTAGAGACCCGGCCGCGCGAAGTCCTGGATCACCGACCAGTCGTTTGAGTCTTGGAAATCGGCCACGGTTACGGGGCCATTGGGGGTCAGTACGTCGATCCTTCCCAGGAACACCGCTCCCAGGTCGCTGGACGCTGACGTGCGGAACCGGTCGGTGATCTGGAAAGCCTGGATGGAGAATGGAGGCAGCACCGAGACATCGCGCGTCTGGTTGACGAAACGGCGTCCCGCGGCAACCACCGGGGTCAAGTCGGACTGGACCAGGTGCCAGCCTTCTCCCGCCAGACCGCCCATCCAGACATCGAAATACAGCCCTCGAGCGTCCCGCAGCCTGGCCCAAAGGTTGGCGCCCTGGTTTAGGCCACCCGGCTGCACCCAGATGGACAGACCCCTCGCATCCGCCGGTAAGGGCAGTCCTTCAGGCAACTCAGGGCCGTTCAACAGCAACTCAGCCAACTCGTCGATCGATCTGCCGCCCGCCAGATCGTCCCGGAACCAGGCGACGTCCGCGATGCGTGATGCGTCCATCGCCAAGACGGTAGCCGAGGTACTGAAACCGGTGGTGGTTATCTGGCCTGTGGTGCGGTAGACATCGGCGGCGGCGAGCACCGCCGGGTGTTTTTGGATTTCCTCAGCTAATCTTCCACCCTCTCTGGCGCTGGAAACACCGCTGTGCCTCACCCTCAGGTCGGCGCCCGCGGCGTAAAGGGACCGCTCTTCCTGGCTTCGTTCCAACGTCGCACTGAAAGCGCTGCCGATAACGCCCATCGCGGTGGACATGGTCAGCAACACGATCAAGATCCCGGGCACCATGGGGTCCCGGGCTACGTGCCGGAGGGCGTGCACCAGCCAGGCTGGAGCCACCGGACCGGCCAGCCGCGACAGTATCGACGCGAACCATGGGAATACCCGCATGATCACCAGGCCGACCGCCATGAGCCCAAGCACCGGACCC
>JACZXN010000197.1 GCA_022571575.1 Chloroflexota bacterium
GAGGCTCCCGACCCGCCTTCAAAGCTGGTCAAGGCATGGGCCACGCCGCCAAGGTCGGCAGGTAGGCATTGCCCGGTATGGATATGGACCAACTCGGTTTCCAGACTGCCGGCGGACAGGTTGATGGTCACATTGGTGAAGCTGCCCCATCCGGACAGCACGGCGGTCCCGGTCTGGCCCGAACCGCTCTGCTCGCCCAGGATGATCATCGTGGGCTGTGAGTTGTTGATCACGAACCAAACGCCGCCCACGTTCTGGCCCATGGCGTCGCCGGGTTTCTCGTCCTTGGCGTAGTAGTAGAGCGGGCTGCTGTCAAAAGTGACCTGCTTGGAGCCGTCGGCCCGCGCCGTTGTTCCGATGCGGGCGGCGGAGACCCCATCTCCGGGCGCCGGGTCTTTGATGGTGATCAGGGGTGGCCAGGCTAACGCGCAGCCGCCGGCGCAGTTGGAAACGTTGGGGTCGTCCTTGGTGAATTGGTACAGGGAGCGTCCGGATGCGTCTGTCAAGATGGAACCCATTTCGTCGTTCTCGGTCACATTGACCGGGGCATTGGTGTAAACGGCCCCGCCGTCGGTGGTGACCACGAACCAAACGCCGCCCACGTCCTGCCCCGTGGTGTCGCCGGGTTTCTCGTCCTTGGCGAAGTAATAGAGGGGCTTGCCGTTATAGGTGACCTGACTGGAGCCGTCCTCGCGCTGGATGGTCGCCAGCCGGTCGGCGTCCAGACCTTCTCCGGCCACGGGGTCGCCGTCAGCCGACAGAGGCGGCCACGCTTCCGCGCAGCCGCCGGCGCAGTTGGAAACGTCGCGTTCGTCCTTGGTGAACAGGTAAAGGGTCATTCCGTCGGCGTCAACCAGATACTTGCCCAATGGCCCTTGGCTGCTGACCTCGACCGTGTTGACAAGGGCCACTGGGACCGGCGTGCTGGGAGGTGCCGGTTGAGCCGTGGCCGCGGGGGCCGGTTGAGCGGTGGCCGCGGGGGGTGGCTGTGTGGCGGCCGCGGGGGGAGGCTGCGGCGTATTGGTCGCCGCTGCCCGTGGAACCGCGGTGGGGTCGT
This sequence comes from Chloroflexota bacterium, assembly GCA_022571575.1. The sequence continues at coordinate 1,058 of JACZXN010000197.1, forward strand.
CCCCGCCGCAGGCGGCGATCAAGACAAGGGCCACCAAGCCCATCAGCAATATGAACAGGCCCATGGGGGGCCTGGAGATTTTTAACGAATTTCGAATCCGGGAAACACGGAGCATGACGCTTCTCCTCGGTGATTGTGGTTTGAATAGGTCACGGTTGGGCCGGACCAACCACTAATACGGCGGGGGAGACGGTATGGATCAAATCGCCGCTGGGACGATGTCAATTGAAGGTGACGTTCGGCGCCTGTTGTGGCGGTACAAGGAATCGCCACAGGGGCCGGTCAGTAATCGTACGGCTCGGCGGTTCCGGCTTCAGCGGTGGTTCCTATTGGGCCACCATCGGGGGAGACCACGTACCATACGCCGCCGCGGTCTTGGCCCAGGGTGTCTCCGGGATTCCGGTCGCTGGCGAAGTGATAGAGAGGTCTGCCCTTATAGGTGACCTGGTTTGAGCCGTCCTCGCGCTGGATGGTGGCCAGCCGATCGGCGTCCAGACCTTCGCCGGCCACGAGGTCGCCGTCAGCCAGCAGAGGCGGCCATGCGCCGGCGCAACCGCCGGAACAGTTGGAGGCGTTCCGATCGTCGTTGGTAAACAGGTACAGGGTCATGCCGTCGGCGTCAACCAGATGGCTGCCCAGGGACCCTTGGCCGCTCAGACCCACCGTGATGATGGCAGAGGCCGTTTGAGTGGCCGCTGCAGGAGGCGGCTGAAGTGTATTGGGCACCCCCTGGGAAGCCGGAGTGGGGTCGTCCCCGCCGCAGGCGGCGGTCAGGACTGGGACCAGCAAGCCCATCAGCAGTAGGAACAGACCCAAAGAGGGCCTGGAGGGTTGGAAAAACCTTGGAAATCGGGAAACATGAAGCATTGCGCCATCCTCGCTGCTTGGTGTTGGCTCCCGGTGTAGCGAGGCCAACCACTGATACGGCGGAGGAAGCGCCATGGATCAAATCGCCTTAGGACGGTGTCAACGGAATGTCGATCAACGCCGGGGGCGCCGGGCTTTCTGAAGCTGGGAGCGAGTCCTTGGAGGCCAGGACAACCTCCAACTTTTGGAGCCGGTTCGGGTCGCCATCCAGGATCAACCACATGGCGTTGTTGTAGCGCCACATCCGGAGTTCGGTAACCACTCCGCCGGCGTCGGTAAGCCGTGCCTGGTAGGTGAACTGGTCGCCCTCCGGTAGACCCCAGACCAATAGGCAGGCGGCCCCTAACTCCTCGGAATAGGCCAGGGTCCCGGCCGCTCCCGGAGTGATTGCGGACCCGTCGAACCGCCACCATTGGCCGGCCTGGGCCATGATCTCGAGTCCGTCGTAGGCCAGGTTCAACCGGCCCTGGGCAGTCGAACGGCCACCATCGGCCTGAGACCCCCAGACCGACACCACGGCGACGGCCACCGCCAGTATCGTGATCACCGCGGCGACGGGCAGGGGCCAGAGCAGCGGCCTCCGCCACCAAGGGGCCGATCTCTCCGGCCGGTCTTGACCAACGGACTCGGCCCTTGCCGACGCCATTATCCGTTCACGCAGCCCGTCGGCCGGCTCGGCCTCGTCGTTCATCATCGAGAGCGCGTTGACGGGGGGGCGCAGCCCGGCGACGCTGGCCTGGCATTCCGGGCATGAGGCCAGATGGGCCTCGAACATCGTAAGTTCATCGGGGTCCAGAGCCGAAAGGGCGTAACCGGCGGCCAAGCCGGTCAATTCTTCGTGATCATCGTGGCTCATCCCTTGAGCCTCCTAGTTCCAGTTCCTGCAACAGGCTGCGCAGTTTCTCCATTCCGATGCGGATGCGGCCCTTCACCGTTCCCAGGGGGACCCCTTTCAGTTCGGCGATCTCCCGCTGCGTGTAACCATCGAAATATGCCAACTGAATAGCTTCCCGTTGCAATTCGGGGATCCGTTCCAGGCATTCCTTGAGCAATTCCCGGTCCAGGGTGTTGGACACCTCTGACCAAGTGTCGCTGGGGCCTTCGGGCAACCGTTCCATCTCCAGGGGTAGCTCCCGGGGCGCCATTCCCCGGCGTTTTCTGGCGATGTCGATCGACCGGTGATGGACCACCGCCATGATCCAGGTCCGCGCCTTCCCCCGGGTCGCGGAGAATGATTCAGCCTTCCGCCAGATGTTGATAAATGCTTCTTGGACGGCGTCCTCCGCGGCGTGGGAGTCGCCCAGCATCCGGTAAGCCAAGGAATATGCCGCCCTGCCGTGGCGGTCATAGAGGGCGCCCAAAGCATGCTCGTTCCCCTGGTGCAGGAGTTGTAGCAAGGCTTCGTCTGTTAGTTCTTCCATGTATTTTTACGTATGCCACCGGGGTTGCGGATCAAAAACACATATTAGTATCATGGAATCGACTTGGAGAACGCATGACGCCCGAATGCGCCACCCTTCAAATCGTATGGGGAATCATACCAGAACCCGGAATCCCCGGCCTTGGGCGCCGCTCCGGCGGCACGCGCGGACCGTCGGTTTTCAGCCGCCGCGCAATTGTATAATGCTTGAGTCCCGCCCGAGCCGGGCGGGCGGATTCTCGCGTGAGGACGGACTCAGATATGGCCGAAGTTGATGACCGGACCGAACTGGATTGGGACGCTCTGGAAGTTGGCGAGACCTTCGAGAGGTTCGAATATCTGCTGACTCAAGAGATGATTGACACCTACCGTAGGGGAGTGATGGACCCGGAAGCCAGTTTCCCGACCATCGCCCATAAGGTGGACGTGCGCCAGTACAACGCCAAGTACACCGACGCCGGGTCGGTGAACGCCCGTTGCGCCTTCCACTGCTACAACCCCCCAGTGGCGGGTAAACGGTTGATCGTAACCGCCTGGATCGCCGACAAATACCTGAGGCGGGGCAAGAACTATATCGTCACTGAGGCGGTCTCGGTGGACGAAGACGGCAGGCTCATCGACCGGGTGATCACCCACGAACTGAAGCAACCGTCGGAGGTGGGCAAGAAATGGGGCGGGTAGTTAGAAGCTATAAAGAGGGCGACGAGATAACCCCCCTGGTGAAGGAGATGACTCAGGAAGCCATCAACCTCTTCGAGGGCAGCGCCGGCAATACCGGCCCCTCCCAGTTCACCGACGAACACGCCGCCAGGGAGATACTGGGCACCGAGGGCACCGTTGCTTCGGGCCGCATGTCCCTCACCTTCGCCATCGAGATGCTGCGCCGGCACTTCGGCGCCGACGTGTTCAATCACACCGGCGTGGTGGACCTCAGATTCCTGAGACCGGTGCGCCCCGGCGACACGATCACCTTCACCGGCAAGGTGACCGGCACCACCAGAGAGGCCAACGGCAACCGTGTCTCGGTGGAGATCGAGGTGAAGAACCAGAAGGGCGACACCACCGGAGTGGGTCAGGGCAGCGCCGTCGTCCCCAACGCCTTTCTACCCCAGGAGGAATAGCGGTCCCAGGTCTG
>JACZXN010000198.1 GCA_022571575.1 Chloroflexota bacterium
TGAAGCCCACTTTCTACATCGCCGAAGGAGTCCGGGATTGGATCGTCGACTACCTTAGAGAGGAGGTCGAACAGCATCCCCGCTGGAGCCTGAGTTAAAGACCGGTCATGCCTTCTTTCGGAAAGCGCCGTTAGGGTCATCCGCTCACCATGAGCGGTCTGATGTGGCTTGTGGTCTGCGAGTCCGGAAAATGTTGATGCGTGTAGGGGCGGGTTTGAAACCCGCCCCAACCTCTATGCGATGATGTTCTGTGGAGAAGGGTGACTTCACCCACCCGTTCTACCTGAGCCTATGGAAAGGCACGTAGCCGGTGGATCGACAAGCTCGCCCTGAGTGGAATCAGTACCGTTGATTATCGCAGCCAGGTGCCGGGCAGCGCCGCCTGGAAAATTCTCCGTTTCGGTCGGCGTTCTTCGCTCCGGGCGCCTAGCTCGCTCCAGATGCTGGTATCTCTCTTGCCACGGGTTCGCCAGCGTCGGCGGCTATCGCCGTTTCCATGGCCCGGATGGCAACTTCGATCTGCGCGTCGTCCGGTTGTCTGGTGGTCAGTTTCTGCAGCCACAGGCCCGGCTGGGCAATCATCTTTCCGAACCATGAGTTCTGGTGCGCGCCGCTGAACCGGATGATTTCATAGCTCACCGCGGCGATCAACGGCAAGAGCAGTATCCGCGACGCGATCCGCCATTCCAGGGGCGGCCCCATTAGAAGCGCAAACACCACCACCGAAACCACCACCACCGTCAGCAGAAAGGCGGTGCCGCAGCGCGGATGGGGGGTGCGGAACTTCCGCACATTCTCCACGGTCAGGGGCAACCCGGCCTCATGGGCGTGCACGGTCATGTGCTCCGCGCCGTGGTAGGCGAAAACCCTTTTTACATCCTTGATCATGCCGATCAAGGTGATGTAACCCAACAGGAAGAGCAACCGGATCACGCCTTCGACTAACTCGCTGAGCAGGGCCGAGTTCAGCAGCGGATTCAGGGCCCAGGCGATGAGCAGCGGGGTCACGAAGAACAGCCCGATGCCAAGCACCAATGACACCCCCAGGGTGGAGGCCATCACCCATCCCGGGATGCCCTCTTCCGTATCCGGGTCCCGGTCAATGGCGGCCATGTTGGCGGAAAGCTGCAGGGCCTTCACCCCCAGGATCAGCGTTTCCAGCAGGATCAGAAAACCCCTGACCAACGGCCAACGGCGGGGGCGGCCGTTGTAGATGGAACTCAGGGGCTCGTGGTGCTGTTCGATGGACCCGTCTTGACGCCGGACCGCAAGGCCGAAATGGTCCCGGCCGCGGATCATCACGCCTTCGATCACCGCCTGTCCGCCGTACATATGTGGGGGCTGATTTGCCAATTGAGGGCCTCTATCCGCCAGATGTACGAACCGGGGACCGGTCCATACGCCGGTCTCTATTGATGATATTATTCCCGGTTGAAATAGAAAATCGAGGGCTCGGAGCCCTCGATCTTTCGGTTTTTCCGGTTTTCCTGGGTTTCATCGTGGTGCCAGGCCGTCCCGCCCGGCCAGGTCAAACCGTCCGGATAAACAAGCCACTACTGTAGATTGTAGCGGCGGCGCATCCGCTCGATGCGGCCCTGGGTGTCCACCACCCGCTGCTCTCCCGTGTAGAAGGGATGGCATTTGCTGCACACTTCGACGCGGAGGGTGGGCTTGGTGGCTCCGGTGTTGAACACGTTGCCACAGGAGCAGGTCACCGTTGAGTTATAGAAATTGGGGTGAATATCTGGTTTCATATTTTTCGTTTATCTTTCTGGTTTCCCAGTGAGCCGACCGGCCCGAGTTAGGCGGTTTCCAAGGGGTAAACGCTGACCCGGCGACGTCCTTTGGCAGCCCATTCAAATTTCACCTCGCCGTCGATGGTGGCGAAGATGGTGTAGTCGCGGCCCAGGCCAACATTGGTTCCGGGCTTGATCCGGGTGCCGCGTTGCCGGACGATGATCGAGCCGCTGGTGACGCGTTCGCCTCCATACTTCTTGACCCCAAGCCGTTTGGAAACGCTGTCTCTGCCGTTGCTGGTGCTGCCGCCAGCCTTCTTATGGGCCATTAGTTGTTCCCTTCTCCAGCCTCATTCTCGGCGGGAGCCGCCTCGCTGGAGGCCGTCCGCCGCGTGGCGCGAGCGCGGGGTTTGTTCAGCTCGATGTCTTGTATCAGCAGCCGGGTGTACGTCTGCCGGTGGCCGCGCTTCCTCCGGTACCGGGTCTTGGCCTTGTACTTAAAGACCATCAACTTGCGGTCTTTGTAATGCAACAGCACCCGGGCCGTGACCTTGGCGCCTTCCACCAGGGGAGCGCCGATGGTCACTTCGCCACCGTCGGAGAGAGCCAATACTTCGCCGAACTCAGCTATTGAGTCCACTGGATCAGGCAGAAGCTCGACATCCAGGGTGTCGCCGGGCTTGACCCGGTACTGCTTACCGCCTGTTTTGATCACTGCGTAGTCCATATATTCCTCGACCTTCAATACTAAGGGAGCCCTCTGCGCCTGTCAAGGAATTTCGTGCCCAATCCCGCCTGGCGCCGCCCCCGCCGCCCGCCCGTTGGATCCAGCAAACCGGGCAACCGAATAGGGGTTTAACCATATGAATTCGCCCATTGGCCATGATATATAATTGCCCTGGAATCCCCCAGCAATCTCCCCACCGGACCGTGCCCCACGAAACCGCCCATTCGCTGAGATGACGGGTTAAGTATGGACCAGCTAAGGGGACAGGACCTTAAAGCGGCCTTTTCCGCCGCCACCGGGTGCCTGGAAGAATACCGGGATGCCGTGAACGCGCTGAACGTGTTTCCCGTGCCCGACGGCGACACCGGAACCAACATGCTCCTGACCATGCGCTCGGCCGTGCAATCGGTGGCGAAAGAGTGCCCCGACGGCCAGGCCCATTCGGTGGCCGCGGTTTCCTCGGCCCTGACTCACGGCTCATTCTATGGGGCCCGGGGCAACAGCGGCGTGATCCTCTCCCAGTTCTTCAAAGGATTCTCCGATGCGCTGGCCGGCAAAGAATCCCTATCCGCGCCGGACCTGGCATTGGCCTTCAGGCTGGCGTCGGACGCCTCCTACAAGTCAGTGGGCGACCCGGTGGAAGGCACCATGCTCACCGTGATCCGAATGGCGTCTGAAGCCGTCGCGGGGGCCGTCGAGGCGTCGCAGGGGGACATACTGGTACTATGGGAAACCGCCTTCCAAGCGTCTCAGGACGCCCTGGGCCGCACCCCGCAACAGCTACCGGTGCTCCGGGAGGCCGGTGTGGTGGACGCCGGCGGACTGGGCATCGTGGTACTGCTCGGCGGGGTCCTTCGCTCCCTCTCCGCCGCTGACTGCTCCAGCAAGTCAGGCGGCAACTCCCCCCTGGTTGACCTGTCGGCCCTGTCCCGATTTCAGGCGGCATTCAACGACGGCGGCGGCCCGGTCAGACCCGGATTTCTGGAAACGGCGTTACAACAGGAATGGGGGTATTGCACCCAGTTCATCATCAGCGGACGGGACTTGGACCCGGACCGGGTCCGCAGTCATTTCCAGGAGACCGCTCAGTCCACCGTTGTGGCGGGAGACAGCCGTAACCTCCGGGTGCATGTCCATGTCGAAGAGACCGGCCCGGCCCTCAGCTACGGGGAGTCGTTGGGCGCTCTTTCCGAGATAAAGATCGAGAACATGGATGGCCAGACTCGGGCCTTCGCTTCGGCTGGTGAAACGGAGGGCGAAACGGACCAGCCTGAAACGGACCGGCCCGAAGGCGCGTCCCTGGCCTTATTGCCGGTGACGCCGGGGGAGGGGCTGGCCCACCTGTTCCTGGAATCGGGATGCGCCGCCGTCATCGAGGGCGGCCAGACCATGAACCCCAGTGTCCAGCAGATACTGGACGCCGCCCGTGGCGCCGGGGCCAAAGACGTCATCGTCCTTCCCAACGACGGCAACGTGGTATTGGCGGCGGAACAGGCCGCGGCCGCGGATAGCTCCATCCACGTAGTCCCAACCAAGAGCGTTCCCCAAGGCGTGGCGGCGCTGCTGGCCTTCAACCCCGAGGGCGGATGGCAGGAGAACATCGACGCCATGACCGCCGCCCTGGAGCGAAGGTTGCGTCAGTGGAGGTGACCACGGCGGTCAGAAACGTCAGAATAGGCGGCCTCGAGATCGCCGAAGGCCAATTCATCGGCCTGTTGGAAGGCCAGATCGTCGCGGCGGGAGACAGCCCGGAATCGGCCCTGCGGGCCGCCCTGGACCGGGCCGGCCTCAGCAGCGGGGCCATCGTCACCCTCTACTATGGCGCCGGCTCCCAGGCTTCCGATGCGGAGCCGGTGGCCGCGGCGTTGGAGAGCGCATACCCCGGCATCCAGGTGGACCTGATCGACGGCGGACAACCCCATTACCAATACCTGGCCTCCGTTGAATAATCCCATGAATAATCCCATGAATAATCCCATCGGCCGCCAAA